>JABFRG010001221.1 GCA_013141295.1 Polyangiaceae bacterium | reverse complement strand
CTCCATGGCCGCCCCCAGCTCCCCCGCGCGGCGGGCGTCGCTCCCGGCCAAGAAGCCCTCGCGCGCGAACGCCGCCGAGGCAATGCGCACGTCGTAACGATCCCGCAGCCACCCGAGGCCCGCCAGCAGCTCTTGGCGCGGAAATGGGCTCGAAGGCGCCACCACCACCACGCGGTCGCCCGGCCGGAGTGACGGCGGACGGATCAAGGGCACGAAGGGGGCATTCATGGTCGTCCGCGGGATCCGCCCCGCTCACCGCCTTTACCTTGAGTAGCTTGACCGCGCCGCCGAGAGAAGCGACAAGTTGATGCGTGGAACGGTCTCTCACCATCAAGAGCGCGCGCAAGGTCGGGGGGCTTCTCCACGCCCTGGTGAAGACCGCCAAGCACGGCGTCGACGAGTTCATGACCGACCGCCTGGGCGAGGAGTTCAACGCGCGCCTGGCCCGGGTGCCCCTCGCGCTGGGCACCGCGTCGGTCGACCCTTTCGGCCTCGACCCCGACTGGACCAAGTACGCCCTCGCCTCGGTGGCGGTGCTCCATCGGCACTACTTCCGGACGCAGGTGTTCGGCGCCGAGAACGTCCCGCAGAAGCGGGTCCTCTTCGTGGCCAATCACTCGGGGCAGATTCCCATCGACGGCGCCCTCATCGGCGCCTCTCTCTTCATGGACGTGGAGCCGCCACGCTTCGTCCGCGCCATGGTCGAGAAGTGGTCGCAGACCCTCCCCTTCGTCTCCCTGCTCTTCTCCCGGGTCGGTCAGGTGGTGGGCGTTCCCGAGAACGCCAAGCGCCTCCTCGAGCGCGAAGAGGCGCTCTTGGTCTTCCCGGAGGGGTCGCGCGGCATCGCCAAGACCTTCGACCAGCGCTACAAGCTCACCGACTTCGGCCTCGGCTTCATGCGCCTGGCCATGGAAACGAACACGCCCATCGTGCCGGTGGCGGTCATCGGCGCCGAGGAGCAGTACGTCTCGGTGAAGAACCTGGCCTCGCTGGCCAAGGTGCTGCGGATGCCCTCGTTTCCGCTCATTCCGCAGATGCTCCTTCCGATGGGGTTCATGCCGCTGCCGGTGCGCTATCGCATCTACTTCGGCGAGCCCATGCGCTTCGCCGGCGATCCCGACGACGAGGACTCGGTCATCGAAGAGAAAGTGGCGCGGGTACGCTCCACCGTCCAGGCGATGGTGCATCGCGGCGTGCGCGAGCGGGAGAGCGTGTTCTTTTGACGGACCGGCCGATCCTCGTCACCGGAGCCTGCGGCCGCCTGGGCAAACGCCTGGTGCGCGCGCTGCACCGGACGTCGTCGGTGGTGGGCGTCGACCGGCGCGCCTTCGACGACAAGCCGGCCGACGTGGTGCACGAGCAGCTCGACGTGCGTCGCAAGAAGCTCAAAGACGTGTTCCGCGCGCATCGCCCGCGGGCGGTGGTGCACCTGGGGATCATGCACGATCCCCGCGCCTCGGCCGCGGAGCACCACTCCTGGAACGTCTCCGGCTTCGCCAAGCTCCTGGAGTACGTGGCGCAGTTCGAGGTGCCGAAGCTCATCGTCCTCTCCAGCGCCAACGTGTACGGCCCGCAGCCGGACAACCCGCAGTTCCTCTCGGAGGACGCTCCGCTCCTGGGCGGCGCCCGCTTCAGCGAAATTCGCGATCTGGTGGAGGTCGACATCCTCGCGCAGAGCTTCTTCTGGAAGGAGCCGCGCACCGAGACGGTCATCCTGCGGCCGGTGCACATTCTCGGCACCGTGCGCAACGCGGCCTCGAATTTCCTGCGCCTCAACCCCATCCCCACGCTGCTCGGCTTCGACCCGATGATCCAGGTCATCCAGGAACAAGACGTGGTGAGCGCCATCGTGCGCGCGCTCGAGCCGCAGGTGCGCGGCGTGTTCAACGTGGCGGGGCCCGACCCCATGCCGCTCTCGCACGCGGTGCGCATCCTGGGCAAGGCCGCTCTGCCGGTGCCCTACACCCTGGGCAAGCTCGCCATGCGCCGGCTGTGGTCGCTGCGGCTCACCAGCTTCCCGGCGCCGGAGCTGGATCACATCCGCTTCGTCTGCATGGTCGACGACAAGCGCGCGAGAGAGCTCCTGGGCTTTCGGCCGCAGGTGCCGCTGGCGCAGACGGTGCTCTCGGTGCTCGAAGAGACCTGGAACGGCTGAGTCAGGGGGCGATGGGCGCGGTGAGCGAGGGCAGCCCGCCGATGGCGACGCCCACGAAGCCGAAGATGCCGTCGCCCATGGGCTGCGCCTGCAGGTAGCCGTCGGTCTTGGCCCCGAGCTTCCCGGCGAGCGAGATGGGTCCGTACACCCGCGCGGCGACGGTGCCCGCCACCGCGAGGCCGCCCACTTGCTCCCGCTGGTACACGTTGCGTGCATTTTGCACGTATTGCGGTTGGCTCCAGGCGTCCAGGTCGGCCCCCAGCCGCAGGCGACCCGCCTCGATGCCTTCCAGATGGAAGCCGGCGCCGACGTACCGGTAGAGGCCGCTCGAGCCGATTCGGAGGTAGGGCTCGGCGAGCACGCCCTTGCGGGTGCGGACGTCGACCCCCAGGTAGTGCTCGGCGCCCCAGGGCGAGAGGTTGAAGCGGAGCGACGGCCAGAACTGCGCGCCGAATGCCTGGAGCGCCGGAAGCGGCTGGCTCCGCTCGCCGGTGGCCACGTGGCGCACCGCCGCGTAGGCGGCGAAGACCAGGAACGGATCTGCCAGGTTCCACAGGTACGCGGTGCGGAGGTTCTGGGCGATCCGCTGGCGATCTTCGGCCCGCGGGTGGTTCGAGCGGTCCTGCAGCAGCGTCACGTAGCTGGTGACGTCGTTGGACGCGTTGGTCGGCGGCCTTCCCAGCGACGACGCGAGGAAGCTGTCCAGGTAGTTGAGCTTGCTGAAGTACAGGAGCGCGTCGCTGGTGTGCATGCGTCCGGAGACCATGGCGCGCCGGAGGACGAGCTGCGCCGTGAAGAGGTTGGTCTCCACGCCGCCGAGCGTGAACAGCATGTCCTCGTCGCGCGAGGCGCCGCCGCGATCCGGCTGGGTGAACGCGGCGAAGTCGTTGTCCTTGGCCAGCAGCGAATACGGAAACGGGAGGCGGAACTGGTAGTCGAGGGTGCGACCCCCTTCGCGCCCGCGCGCGCCGTGGCCGTACACTTCGTGGAGGAAGGTACCCTCGAGGGAGACCAGCGGAACGTCCAGCAAGAGGAGCTTGCCGAGCCGCGCCACGCCGAAGGCTCCCCGAAGCCACACCGTCGGCTGCGGTTGGAAGAGCTGGGGGAACGCGCGCTCGTAGCCCTGGAGCGCCCGGCGCAGGCTGTCAGCCGTGCGCACGCCGCTTTCGGTAGCGAGCTTGGGGTCTCCGAGGAGCACAATCTCGTCGTTCTGCGGCACCTGCGCCGACGCTGGCGCCGCGACGAGCCCCAAAGCTACGCCCAGGGCCGCGGCGTACCCGCGAAGCGCGCGCGTTCGTTCAGCGGACACACTGCACCTCCCGCTCGACGATCCCCTGCGCAGTGGACGTGACGTCGAGGAGGCGTGGCCCGTCGAAGCGAAGGTAGTGCGCGCCTTCGTCGTCGCCCATGCGTATGTCGCCACCTCGCTTGTCTCCGTTGGGCAGGAGCCACGAGAGGTACGACACCTTCCCCTCCACCGAGAGCACGCCGAAGCCCTGGGCCTCGTCGAAGGCCACCGCCCGCGGCCCGCTGGCGCTGGTGGCGCGCCGCGGCTGCCCGAGGGAGGAACCCGTGTAGTGTGCAACCCAGATGTCGAGGCCGAGGCCGGTGGGCGCCCCGCCACCGTCGAGGTTCCCGGCGGCCCACGCCGCGGTGAGAT
>JABFRG010001101.1 GCA_013141295.1 Polyangiaceae bacterium | reverse complement strand
ACGACCCCGCCGGCAGCGCCGTGATCTCACCCGACCGGAAGCACGCCCTCGTCATCGGCGGCGGCTACTGCGGTTGGAACAGCCCGGACGGCTCGGAGAGCGGCGGCCGGATCAAGCTCGTGTACGCGGGGTTTATCGCGCCATGAAGAAGACGACGATCGCCAGGCCGATGTAGATGGCCGCGTTGAGGTAGGCGTTGTTGGCCTTGGCGCCAACCTTTTTGAGGCTCTGCGCTTCCATGAAGCTCACGACGCCAGCGCCGGCCCACAGGAGCGAGCGCACGATGCTCAGCACACCGTTGGGCTTGAAAAACGACACGAGCAAGAGGCCCAGCGCCAGGTACACCACGACCTTGCGCACCTTCTGAAGCGACGCGAGTTGCTCCAGGTCCTTCTGCTCGCCCTTCTGCTCGGCCATTCCCATCGAGTATCAGCCCGCGCCGCAGCTGTCGAGCCACGTGCGTCCGCGCCGCGCGGAGCTTTTCCCGGTGGGGCGAAAGGCGTAATGGTTGCCCGTGGCATCCCCGCGGCTCGGCTTCGGCTATCGGCGCATCGTTTCGCTCCTGGTGTTCCTGGTCATCGTGCCCACGGTGCTGCTGCTCTCGCTCGGCATCGTGCTGATGACCATCGGCGAGGCGCAGGCCAACCTGCTCTTCGGCATCCTCACGGTGGCCTTCGTGGCGGTGGTGGTCACCGGCGTCGTGCTGGTGCTGGTGTTCATTCGCCGCGCCGCCAACCTCAGTGAGCTGCAGGCAGACTTCGTCTCCAAGGTGAGCCACGAGCTGCGCACGCCGCTCACCGGCATTCGCCTGTTCGTGGAGACGCTGGAGCGCGCGAAGGACGACCGCGCCACCCAGGAGAAGTGCATCGAGCAGCTGAGCAAGGAGTCGGAGCGCCTCTCGCGGCTCATCGAGCGCTTGCTCGACTGGGGACGCATGGAAGCCGGCCGCAAGATGTACGATCTCCGTGAAGAGCCGGTGAGCGGCATCATCGAGGAGTCGGTGGCGGCCTTCGGACCGGATCGCTACCCGGACCTCGATTTCACGGTGGAGGTGGAGGAGAACCTGCCTCTGGTCTCGGCCGATCGCGCGGCCCTGGTGGACGCCATCGGGAACCTGCTCTCCAATGCACGAAAATACGGCGGCACCCCGCCTGCGGTGCGGCTTCGCGCGCGCCTCGAGGGTCCCGACGCGGTGCGCATCGACGTCCGCGACAACGGCGAGGGCATTCCCCGCGGCGAGCAGAACCGCATCTTCGACAAGTTCTACCGGATCGACGATCGCCTGGCCCGGATGCGCGAGGGCAGCGGCCTGGGCCTCGCCATCGTGAAGCACATCGTCCGCGCCCACGGCGGGCGCATCGAGCTCGAGAGCGAAGTGCAGAAGGGCAGCACGTTCTCCATCCTCTTACCCGCCGTGGCGCCCACGGTTTTGCCCGCCTCCACCTAGCCGTCGAAATTTCGTGCAGGCCTGGAACCATGAATGGTCCTGCCAGAGTGCAGTTCCTGGCCAGGAGTGCTAAGAGCCGGGGCTCCGATGGTGGCATCGAACACCGAGCGTCCTGCCCGCCTGCTCGTCGTCGAGGACGACATGAGCATCGCCATGGGCCTTCGTATCAACCTGGAGAAGGAAGGATACGAGGTGATTCAGGCCAGCGACGGCGAAGACGGTCTCGAGGCCGCCATCACCGGCTCGCCCGATCTGGTGATCCTCGACGTCATGCTGCCGCGCAAGAACGGCTTCGAGATCCTGAACGAGCTCCGCTCGCGCGGCTACACCATGCCCATCATCGTGCTCTCGGCCAAGACGTCGGAGATGGACAAGGTGGCGGGGCTGGAGCTGGGTGCCGAAGACTACGTGGCGAAGCCCTTCAGTCTGGCCGAGCTCCTGGCCCGAGTACGAGCCGCCTTGCGACGCGCCACCATCGCCACCGCCAAGGCGCCACGGCACATCGTGTTCGGCGACGTGCGCATCGACATCGATGCCCGCGAGGTGAGGCGCGGCGACCAGGTAGTGGATTTCACGCAGACCGAGTTCGACGTGCTCATGTGCCTGGTCGACGCACGCGGCAAGGCGCTCTCGCGCGAGGCCATCTTCCGAAAGGTATGGGGCCAGCACCACCACGGCACCACCCGCACCGTCGACAACTTCCTCCAGCAGCTGCGCTCCAAGCTGGAGCCCAACCCCGCAGAGCCCCGCCACTTCCACACGGTTCGCGGCGTGGGCTACCGCTTCGACGCCTGACGTACGGAACAACCATGGACCAGACGCTCCTCCGCAACTACCTCGCCACCGTCTACGAGCTCCCCACGGCTTCCGGGCCGCTGCGGGTGTCGCTCGACGCCGATCTGGAGCCGAGCCCGGCCGGCTTGCCCGAACTCCTCAACCAGCCGTTCGCCCTGGTCACCGCCTACAACCCGCGCTCGATGCTGCTGCCGCGGAAGGTGAACGACGGGCGTCACGCGGTCATGCGCGACCTGCTGGTGCTCGGTTGCTATCGCGTGGAGCAGTGCGTGGGCTTCGAAGAAGAGCCCGATGGCGTCTGGCGCGAGCCCGCGTGGCTGGTGCACGGCATGGACCGCGAAGAGGCGGTGGCCTTCGGTCGCGTCTTCCGCCAGAACACGGTGGTGGTGTGTCGGAATTCCCGGCCGGAGCTGGTGGTCACCGACCCGACCTGCGACGAAATCGGGAAGGGCTTCATGGCCAACTGGCGCGTGCGCTCCTGAGAGCGCACGCGTGACGGGCAGCTTCTTTTTCCGGCGACGCGCAACGACGGTGCTAAACTGCGCCCATGAAGCACGCCCGATTTGCCTTCTGCCTGGTCGGTCTCGGAGTCCTCGTCGCGGGGCTCCATTGCAGCAGCTCCGATAGCAGCGGGTTCGGGGGCGACGGCGCCTCGAGCTCCAGCTCCGGTGGCAGCAGTGGTCTCCTCGGCAGCTCCGGCGGCACCGACGGCGGCGGCGTGGTCCGCCAGTGCAGCGGCGATCTCCAGAGCGTCCTCGACGAGAACGGTCGCGTGGTCGAGAAATGCGCGCCCGATCAGGGATGCGCCGCCGGGAAATGCGCGCCCGCCTGCGACGCCGCCGTGGCCAGCAAGGGCTCGCTCGGCTGCAACTACGTGGTTGCGACGCCGTCGTTCCTCCCGAGCATCCTGCCGCCGTGCTTCGCGGTGTTCATGGCCAACGGCTGGGGCAAGGCCGCGACCATCACCGTGTCGCGCGGTGGCCAGAGCTTCGACGCCACCAAGTTCGCGCGCATCCCGGTGCAGGGTCAGCCGGAGACCGCGTGGCCGCTGCTCACCAGCGCCGGACTGCCGCCGGGCGAGGTCGCCGTTCTCTTCATCTCCGGCGATCCCAACTCGCAGAACCGGACGCCGCTTCGCTGCCCGGTGCCTTCGGCGGTGGCCAGCGCCAGTGCGGTGATCGGAACCGGCAAGGGTAGCGCCTGGACCATCGCCACCAGCGTGCCGGTCACGGCCTACGACATCCTTCCCTACGGCGGCGCGTCGTCGTACCTGCCCAGCGCCGAGCTGCTCTACCCCACCACTGCATGGGGAAAGAACTACCTCGGCGTGGTGCCCCCCGCCGGCTACCGCGACAACGGGCCGTTCTGGGGGCAGATCGTGGCCGCCGAAGACGGCACCAGCATCGACATCCTTCCCAACGTCGACCTGCCTGCGGGCACCGGCGTGGCCGCCGCCCCGCGCAACGCCGTCACCAAGTACACCCTGAATGCTGGAGAATACATCCAATTCCAGGGGGGCGGCGACATGTCCGGCAGCGTCATCTCCAGCACCAAGCCGGTGGCCTTCACCGGCGGCAATGGCTACATCTGCTACCGATCGCAGACCTCCACCGGCGGCGGCTGCGACTCCGCGCATCAGCAGATTCCCCCGGTCTCGGCCATGGGCTTCGACTACATCGCGGCGCCCTTCGAGACGCGGCGCAGCGGCAACATGCCGGAGTCCATCGCCTACCGCATCGTGGGCGCGGTGGCCGGCACCACCCTCACCTACGATCCGCCGATCACCGGCGCGCCCCCGATGCTGGCGTCCGGTCAGGTGGTGAACTTCGAGGCGGCGTCGCCGTTCCGGGTGAAGAGCCAGGACAACGCGCACCCGTTCTACCTCGGCCAGATGATGGCCGGCTGCAACGTGAGCAACGCCCGCACCAGCGGCCTCGGCGACGAGGAGTACGTGAACATGGTGCCGCCGGCGCAGTTCCTCAACAAGTATGTATTCTTCACGGATCCCAGCTACGGCACGACGAACCTGGCGCTCACCCGGGTGAAGACCGGCGGCGCGTTCCAGGACGTCACCGTGAAATGCCTGGGCACCGTGACCGGTTGGAAGCCGGTGGGCGGGAGCCAGGACTACGAGGTGGCGACGGTGGACCTGGTGCGCGACGGCACCGGCCGCGGGAGCTGCAAGAACGGCTCGCAGGTCGCCGAAAGCGCGGGCCCCTTCGGCGTCGTGGTGTGGGGCACCGCCAACTACGCTTCCTACGGCTACCCCGCAGGCGGCAACGTGGCGCCCATCAACGCCGTGGTCATCCCCACCGTCCCTCGCTGAAGGTCGTCAGCGCGCGTCCTTGGCGCAGCGCACGCCGGTCATCAGCAATCGATAGTTACCCGGGTGGTGCACCCGGTTGGTGCTGCGTAGGCCGTAGGCGTCGTAGTTGTAGGCGCCACCGCGGATGGACCGCTCGCACTCGGTGGGGAGTGGATTCGAGCCGGTGAAGCCCTGGCGACCTTCCCGGTGCAGCTTGTCGAGGGTCTCTTTGATCTCGGCGCAGGAGCCAGGCTCGCCGCGGCCCGCGTTGGGCCGACGGTAGGCGATGGGGTCGTACTCGTCTTCCATCCATTCCCACACGTTGCCGGCGAGATCGTCGTGGCCATAGGGCCCGCGACCGGTGGGGTGGGCGCCCACCTCGTCGGTGGTCGAGGTGTGGAACACCGTGAGCTCGGGCGTGGGGGCCGCAGCGCCCCAAGGGTACTTGCGCCCGTCGTCGCCGCGAACGGCGCGCTCGTACTCCGCCTCTCGAGGGAGCCGCTTGCCGCGGAACGCGCAGTACGCCTTGGCGTCGTTCCAGGAGATGCCGGTGACCGGCTTCTTGGGACGAATGAAAACGCCGCCGAAGCGCGAGATGACCTTGATGTCCGCCGCCCGGCAGACCCGCTGCGTCACGCACTCGCCGTAGGCCTCGTGGGTGACCTCGGTCTTGTCGAGGTAGAACGGTGCCAGGGCCACCGTGTGCGCTGGCCGTTCGTCCTCTTGGCCGCCGGCGTCGGACCCCATGGTGAAGGATCCTCCGGGCACGAGCAGCATGTCGGCAGGCGCAGCGCTCGTCGCACCTGCACCACCATCGGGACCAGAAACGGGAGCGGACGCGTCACCGGAAGGCGGGCCGCCATCGAGCCCGGAAGCCGCGGCATCGCCTCCCGCTTCCACCGGATCGAGTAGCTTGACGAACGAGGCATCGTCCAATCTACTGGATGAAGCAGGGGGAGCATTGCTCTTCGACGTGCAGGCGAGCGAAGCACTGCCTCCTCCCGCAAGAACCACCACAACCGCCAAGATACCGAGCTGTTTCATGAGCACATGGGTGGAGCATCGCGCACTCGGCCGAAGTTGCCAAATCTTCGCCGAGGCTTTCGCAAGAGGAGGGATGCATGGATGAAGTCTCGGAAAACCTCCGGATCTTGCTGGTGGACGACGACGACCACGTTCGCGCGGCGTTGATGCGGACCCTGCGTCGCAGCGGCGGCGTCATCGAGGAGTTCTCGAGCGGATACCGGGCGATCGCCCGCGCCTCGGAGACGAGCTTCGACGTGGCGGTGCTCGACATCTCCATGCCGGAGATGGACGGCGATGCGCTGGCCCTGGAGCTTCGGCAGCGGCAGCCGGAGATGCGCCTGGTCTTCGTGAGCGCCGACACCGAATCGGAAGGTGCCCAGCGCGCCAAGAACCTCACCCGCGCGACGTTCGTGCGAAAGCCTTGGGCAACCGCCGAGATGCTGCGGGTGGTCCGAGGCTAGAGCGACGACGTCAGCGGTAGGCCGGGAGCTGCGTGCAGTACTTGTCGAGATCCGGCGAGCCGAGGCTGACCGAACCGTCGCCGGTGACGCCCGCGTCGACCGGGGCAGCGCCGGTGTCGGGCGTGCCGGTGTCGCGAGGAATCGCGCCGTCGAGCGGCAGGAGCTTCACCGGGTACTGCAGCCACGCCACGATGCAGCGGTAGCCGGGGTCGGACTCGTCGAGGACCTGGCCGCCCTTGTGACGCTCACCGATGGCGCGGGTGCCGGGCGCCGGTTGGCCGGTCTCCGTGCCGAGCGGCTTGCGGAGGAACTCCAGGGTGAGCGGGTTCTCGCCGTTGCGAGCGATGACGCGGCTCATCTCTTCCGGCTCGAGGGCGATGATGCCTTCGTAGTTCGCGCGCTTCTCGGCCTCGGTGGTGGGCTGCACGCCGGAGACCAGCGCGACGTCGAAGAGGGTGCCGGTCGGCAGGCGAAGGCCCTTGGAGCCGAACATGCGGTAGGCGCGGCCGGGTGCCCCGTGACAGTCGAGGGTGCCGCATCGGCGATCGAGGAAGTCGTCGAGGTAGTTCTTGTAGATCTCGTAGTCCGGCGCGACGATCGCGGTGGTCTTGTTGGGGTCGTACGACGACGCGCAGGACGCTTGGGTTCCGATGGCGCTCATGATCGCGACGAAGGTGGCCATCGCACCGACGATGGTGCCGATGAGACGAACGGGGATGCGCGCGCGCTTCACAGGTCACACTCCTTCGGCGGGTCGGTGTTGGGCGCTTCGGGCGGGCACTTGAGGGCTTTCGCCTCGGCAGGCAGCGCGAGCTCGCCCTTCTCGTTGTACTCGTAGAGGTACACCTGCCCCGGCGAGACGGCGCGCGCCGGATTGTCGTGGCAATTGGAGCAGGAGGGCTCACGGCCGATGTGGCCGCTCATCTTGGCCACCTTGTACTGGCCGGTCGACAGCTTCTTGCTGACGCTCACCAGGAGCGGGTACGTGAGGCCGTTCCACTCGTCTTCGCGGACGAAGAAGTTGCCCGCGCAGTTGGTGTAGAAGCACTTGGCGCCGCCCTTGGAGGCCAGCACGCGCACCTCGGCGCGGTCGACCGGTTGCCTGTCGCACTTGGCCTTCACGATGGCCGGGTTCAACGCTTCCTGGTCGGTGATGTTGCACTGACCCCAGAAGACGGTACCGGCCAGGACGAACTTGTTGCTGCCAGGCCCCTGCGTCCAGTGGCAAGTCGTGCACGGTTGCCCGGGCCGATGGTACTGGCTCTCTTCGGGGTAGCCGGGCGTCTCGTCGCCGAGGGCGTTGACCGCCGAGTTGTGCACCGGATCGTTGATGCACGAGCTGGTGCCGAAGGACGAGGCCGCGGCCCCTACGCACAGAGCGATATGAAGGAGATACTTTCGCACCATGGCCTAAAACTCCACGTCGAAGGCAACTGTAGCGTACGCGGCGGTTCGCTGCAGGATGTACAGCGAGTCGAAGAACCGGCTGTACATGATGTCGAGGGCGAAGGTGAGGCCCGCCTTGCTCTCGGCTTCCAGGTTTCCGATGCCGTACCGCGCGCCGCCGCCGCCGGTAACGGTCCCCATGGGAGCGTTTTCTCGGTCGCCGGTGCGGTACAGGGGAAGAACGACGACGCCGTTCTTGAGGGTGGTGGCGGTGTAGGCGCGCTTGTGGAAGTCGGCGCCGGTCTGCCCATTGAGGCGAAGGTGCGGCCACACGCGGATGCGCTTGTTGATGTCGACCAGGAAGCGGACGTCGGTGGTGGAGGCGATGATGCCCCAGGTGTCCATGTAGAAGCGCTCTTCTGCGCGGAGCGTCGACTTGCCGAGGCGCTGGATGAGCCGCACCGCGAGAGCGTAGCGATCGCGCTCGGTGGGGAGCTGCTCGAGCGGACGGAACTGGAGGCGGTTGGTGTCGGAGAGGCGAATCGTGGCGCCGGCCTTCACCGCCTTGGCCACCTCGGGTGAGAACATCGGCACGTGACGGTAGGGCTTGGACTGATCGCCACGCTCGAACTGGGCGGTTGCCGCGGCCTGGAGCACCGTGGTGGGGCTCAAGACCTGGGTGAGGCCGAGGTCGAAGGTGGTCGAGTAGAACTCCTTCGAGTACACGCTGAACGGCGTCGACCCCTTGCCGATGGTGTCGTGGGAGTAGTTGATGCCGAAGCGCGGCGTGGTGAGCTTGTCGTTGAGGTCGGCCGTGGCCGCGGCGCCGATGGAGAGCGAGAGGTAGTCGGGCTCCACCGAGATGTTGCCGTTGGCTTGCACGCCGTACAGCTTCGGCTTGTAGCCGCCGTTGGCAGACACGGCGTGGCGAATCTCGCGGAAGGGCGGAGACGCGTAGCTGACGATGTCCGGCGACGCGGCGCTCACGACGTCGAGGAGGTACGAGGCGCCGACGTTCCAGCCGGAGGTGGGGGAAGAGACGGAGCCGTTCACGCCGGGGCTCACCACCTGCACCGAGGTGGTGTCGGTGTAGGCGTTGAGGTCGGCGCCGAGCTTGATGACGATGTTGTTCTTCTTCTCGCCGATACACTCGGTGATGCGCTTCTGGATCTCGTCCAGCGGCAGCGTCTTCGGAATGTCCTCGAGGCACTTGATCTGCTGGGGCGTGAGCGCGCCGTCCTGGGGCTGGAGGACGATCTCGACGACCACCGTGGCGGCCTCCGCGACCTCCACTTCCTTCTCGAACTTCTGCGCCGTATAGCCGTTGATCTTACCTTCGGCGACGACCGTGTGCTTGCCCGGGTCGATGGAGAACTTCTTGGTGAGCGAGTCGCCGGGGACCGGACGACCGTCGAAGGTCACCGCGAGGTCGGTGACGTTGCCGGGCGGCGGCTTGAAGGTGATCTTGGGGATGCGCTCGATGAGCTGCTTCACGCGCTCACGGGCCACCTTCATGACGGCGGCGTCGCGCTTCTGGATGCCCACTTCGAGGGCCTTCTGCGAGTCGCGGAGCGCGTCGATGAGCTTGTTGGAGCGATACTCGCACGACGCCAGGTGCAGGCGGGTGCGCGGCTGTTCGTCGAGGGCGAGGGACGCTTTGTCCTTCTCGATGCACTCGCCGTAGCGCTGGCCTTCCTGGGCTTTCGTGGCGGCGATGGCCAGGTCGTACGCCTCTTTGCTGTTCCAACCGGCGGGAGCGACTCCGGGAGTCTCTTCCGGCGCCGCAGCTCCGCCGCCCTTGGCGGCGTCCCACTGCTGCTTGATGTTGGGCGTCGCGCCCTTCTCCGGCAGCTTGGCGTTGGCGTCGTTCTGCACGGCGTTCGTGAAGTTGGTCTTGGCCTCGTCCGCCTTGCCGAGCTGCGAAGCGACCATGCCCAGGGCCACGTAGACCTGCGCCTTGGTGGCGCCGCTACATCCCTTACGGATGCACCGCGAGAGCGCGTCGTTGAGCTTCGCCTGCGCTGGAGCGAAGTTGCCGGCCGCGTACTCTTCGGAGAGGACGCCGTCGACGATGTTGGTGACCGCGGCGTCCTCGCCGGCGGCGAAGGCCCGTCGCGACGGAACGACCAACAGCACGACGAAGAGGAGAGTGACGAACGCCCTCAGAAGTTTCACGGGACTCCAGAGATAGGATTTCAACTGCTTCAGTTGCAACCGCAGCCGCCACCACCACCGCTCAGTCCGCCCGCGGCGCCTTCGGAGACGCCTCGCACGTGGCCGTCGATGCCGATGGCGATGTCCTCCGTCGTCATCGACGGAAGGGCCAGGGTGCCGCGCTCGTAGGGCATGACCTTGACGCACCCGCTGGTCACGGCGAGGGCGACCACGACGAGTGCTGCTTTGAAGACGATCGTTCGAATCTGAGCCATCTTCGTTCCTCCTGCGCGTCGCTTCCATTGGGGGTCGCCGCCGAGGCGTACGATCCGATGGACGTTGATGCGTGTGCAGTGCGACCGGGTCCAATAACGCGGGCGCACGGCAGTGGATCGAGCATCGCACGATTGGTGCCAGTTTCGAACCATGAAAAAACGCGGCTTTGCATCGCGGCCCTTCGCCCCCACTGAGGGCGGCGGCCATCGGGTGAGGGCCCTTCAGTGGTTCTCGCGGGAGCCACCCCGAGCGGAAGGTTCCGTGAGCGACGCACGCGCGGAGACCATGTGGGCACGCTGCCGAGCGGGCATTTTGCCCGGCCTTCGCCGAGCGCCCGTGGAGACTTTTGCGACCCGCTCGACGCGCAGTTCTTTCGCAAGGGCCCGGAGCCGGATGGCGCACCCTGTGCAGTTCACGTTCGTTCACACTCCCCGCGTGCGGGCGGAAGACATCGTTCCGCTTGCGTGCGACCTCGGGGACTGGCCAGAATAGGTGAAGGATGAAATCGCCCCACGTCGCAGCCGCTGTCTCTTTCTTGCTCGCAGGGGCGTTCGCCATGTGGGCGTGTAGTGCCGTCGATGCGTCGAAGGTCGGCGACTACAACGCGCTGAAGAACGAGAAGGTGCCGGAGCCCACCTCGGGTGGAGGCGATGGCGGTGGCGGCGTCGTGTGCAGCGGCAAGGGGCCCATCGACGCCGGCGCGTGTGACGCCAGCTTCAAGACGGACATCGTGCCCATCTTCAACGCCGCGGGCGAAGGCGCTTGCGCGAAGAGCGGCTGCCACGATCCCAAGTCGGCCACCGATCCGCCGATGCAAGACAACGATCCCAACCAGATGTGGAACTCCCTCGCGGGGAAGACGCAGCCGGGGACCACGCGGCACTACCTCGACCCGTGCACCACCGACCCCAACACCGGGTACATGCTCTGCAACCTGAAGAAGGACCCGACCTGCGGTAAGCCGATGCCCCTCGGTCTGCCGGCGCTCACGCAGCCGAGCATCGACAAGATCCAGGCGTGGCTTGCCTGCGGCGCACCCAACAACTGAGCATGGACCGCCGATCTCACATCGGGTTCGGCGGGGGCCGCTCCCATCGCTCCGGAGGCGCGAGCCTCGCTGCCGTGGCCATGGCCGTGGTCCTCGCGTGCAGCGGATCCAAGGTCGACAAGGTGACCGGCAGCAGCGGCGGCAACGACGCGGACGGAGGTGCCGACGATGCGCGAGCCGATGGCCAGCCCCAGAGCGACGCTGCGACGACGCGCGATACCGGCTGTGGCCTGTCGTGCGCGGTGGGCTTCGAGAAGGACGTGATGCCGGTGCTGGTGGCGGCGAAATGTGCGTCGCGCGGCTGTCATGGTGCGGGCGACGCGCAGCCGAGGCTCGACGATCGCAGCGCGAGCGCGCTCTACGAGAGCCTGCTCACGGCGCAGATCGGCGGCAAGCCGTACGTGGTCGGGTGCTCCGCCGGGGCGCAGAGCCAGATGCTTTGCAACCTCCAGGGCGACCCGAGCTGCGGAAAGGCCATGCCCCTGGGCGGCCCGCCGATCGGCGCCGAAGGCCTTCGTACCATCGGCACCTGGCTCGATTGCGGCGCGCCACCACCCTGACCCGGTGGGCCAGGTAGCAGTGGAGCATCCCCCCGCCTTGTAGGCCGCGGCGCCCCATGCTAGCCGCGAGGGACATGGATCGCCTTCTCGCGCGCCTCGAACGTCGGCTGGGTCGCTTCGCGATCCCGAACTTGATGTATTTCATCGTCGGGGGCATGGCCATCGTCTGGGTGCTGGGCATGGCCCGCCCCGGCTTCATCGACGCGCTGCGCCTCGACCTGGACGCGATTCGCCACGGGCAGGTGTGGCGCCTCGTGACGTTCATGTTCATCCCGCCGGAGACGTCACCGATCTTCATCATCCTGATGCTGTACTGGACGTGGATGATCGGCGCGAACCTCGAGGGCGAGTGGGGCGCCTTCAAGCTGAACATCTACTACCTGCTGGGCGCGCTCTTCACCATCGTGGTGGCTGCGTTCGCGGGGCCGTCCGGGAACACCTGGCTGAACCTCTCGATGTACCTGGCGTTCGCCACGCTGTTTCCGGATTTCCAGATCTACGTCATGTGGGTCATTCCCATCCGCGTGAAGTGGGTGGGCATGCTCATCGGCGCCGGGCTCATCGTGGGCTTCGCGCTGGGTGATTGGTCGACCCGCGGCGCTATTCTCGCGGGCGTGGCCAACTATCTCATCTTCTTCACCGGCCACTTCGTCGACCTTCTCAAGCGGCGAAACTTGGTGGTGCGGCAAACGGCACGCCGCACTTCGCTTTCGCCGCCGCCCGCGGTGGAACGTGCGGCCAAGAGCGCGCGCGTGTGCGCCATCTGCGGCAAGAGCGAGGCCGACGACGCCGACATTCGCGTGTGCACCTGCGAGAAGTGCGGGGGCAAGCCGCGCAACCTCTGCCTCGAGCACGCCCGCAATCACTGACCCGAGCGCCGTACCTAGCCGGTGGTGAGCACCAGCTTGCCGAAGCTCTCGCTCTCGGCCATGGCCCGGTGCGCCTCGGCGGCCTCGGCCAGCGGAAGTACGCGGTCGACCACCGGCCGGAGCTTGTTCGCGGTGAAGAGCGGCCCCAGGTTCCGCGCCAGCACCTGGTGCGCGGCGATGCGCTCTTCCAGCGGACGGGCGCGCAGCACGGTGCCCTTGAGGAGCAAGCGCTTCTGCAAGAGCAGGCCGAGGTCGAGCTCCATCGAGCGCCCTGCCACCAGGCCCACCACCACGATGCGCCCGCAGTGGGCGGCTGCGCGCAGGTTCTCCGGGCCGTAGCTACCGCCCACCAGGTCGACGATGACCGCCGCGCCCTGGCCCCCGGTGGCCGCGCGCACGGCGTCGGCGAACTGTGCATTCTGCACATGAATCCCGTGAGCCAGCCCCAGCTCCTTGGCGCGCTCGAGCTTGTCTGCGGTGCGTGCGGTGCCGATGGGGCGCGCGCCGATGGCCACGGCAATCTGGGTGGCGGCGGTTCCCACGCCGCTCCCGACCGCGTGAATGAGCACGTCCTCGCCGGCTTCGAGGCCGCCTTGGAGCACCATGGCGTCGTAGGCGGTGACGAACGCTTCGGGTACCGCCGCCGCCTCCACGTCGCCCAGGCCTTCGGGAATGGGCGCCAGCGCCCGGGCATGCACGGTGACGTACTCGGCGTATCCGCCGCCCCCGACGATGGCGTAGACGCGGGTGCCGACCGCGGGTGACGAGACGCCTTCACCCAGCGCATCCACCACGCCGGCGACCTCCAGCCCGGGGATGTCCTGGGGCGCGTCCTTGGGCGCGGGATAAGCGCCCAGTCGCTGCAGCAGGTCGGCGCGATTCACCGCCGCTGCGACCACGCGGATGCGCACTTCGCCGGCCCGCGGAGAGGGCGTCTCCACGTCCACCAGCTCCAGGACCTCGGGACCACCGGGCTCACGAATTCGTATAGCTTTCACAGGGCCTCCGTTTCGACGATGTTGCGCGACGAGCATTCGCGAACCACGACCCGCACGTGGAACACGCCGGCCTCGACGGTGCCGTCGTAGGCGCGCTCGACGTCGCTCGCGTGCTCCATGCAGTTCCAGTACACCCGGGAGAGGCGGCCGGTCTTGGCCAGCGTGCGGAAGTCGGCCTCGGCATCCAGGACCAGCGGGCGTTCCGGGTGCTCGGCGGTGGTTGCGGCGCCGAGCTCCGCGTGACCGGCGAGCACGCCCACGAGCACATGACGGCCGTGTCCGCAGTCTTCCGCGCCGGTGCGCAGCGGGAACTCGAGGGCCCGACCGTCGCGATCGTAGTCGGCGAGGTCGAGCACGCGCGCGCGCTCGTTGGGGCCGGGCAGCGCCGCAAAGCCGGTGAGCGACTCCTTGGGCTCGTCGGCGAAGAGGCCACCGAGGTCGAGGAGCTCGGGACGCGCGCCGGCTCGCCGTCGTTCGAGGACCAGGTGTCCGATGTCGCCCCCCTCCAGACCCTGGCAAGCGCAGGGCGGTGGCAGGCCGGCGAGATCGCGGCAGTGGGCCATCGGCGGCTCCGTCCAGGCCAGGCGCCAGCGTTCGTGCGCCACGCCCGTACCCACGTCGCGTTCCTCTCGGGTCACGGCGCCGCGCGGGAGCGACGATGGGGCTAGGTCGGCGCTGGGAGACGAAGGGCCGGCGCGCGACGGATCACCGTGGCACCCGGCGAGGAGAGCCAACGTCACCGCGCGGACCTTCCACCCATCGCTCATGCTTCGGGACGCAAGCCGTCGTAGATGCCGAGCTCCGTTTCACGGGCGAAGAGGCAGCACTCGCTGGCCACCGGGAAGGAGCTGCACGCGTCCGGACGCACCGTGTAGATGCCACACTTGTTGTCCTTCGCGAGGTGCCGGCACCGCTTGGTCTCCGGCAGCAGCGTGAGCACCAGCTTGCCGTTCACGCGGCGCGCCAGCGGCGGCTTCATGAGGTCGGTGCGGCCCGCCTCGCGGAATCGCTCCACGTCCACCGGGAACAGGATCACCTCGTTGTCCTTGCAGCAGGCGCCGCAGGCGAGGCAGTCGAAGCGCACCTTGCGCGTGGGGCCCGGATGCACCGAGTCGCGCTCCACCCGGCGAAGGACGATCCAGTTCTCGGAGCGCGGGACGAGCACCGTGGCCAGGCCCGCGAAGGGCCCCTTCTCTTCCACCTTCCAGCGCTGCTTGCCGAGGTCGAGCAAGGAAAAGAGGGCGAGGTCCGACGGGTTGTCGTCATCGGGCACCGGGAGAACCAGGCGCGCCCGCTTCGGTTCCTCCCAGTACACGCCATGGCCGCCGGCGCGAACGTGGGCCGCGCACTCCTTGTGGAAGCGCGCGAGGAAGGAGCGGACGATGGGGCGATTTACGGTCGTTGTCATGGTTCTCAGGGCGGCGTGCGAGACGGGTTCGGTACGTTGCGAGGGGCCTTGGCCAGGGCTTCCGCGAGGAGCCGGCGAACTTCGGCGTTGGTGCTCACGTCGTTCTGGGCCTTGTCGATCCGCGCGACGTCTTCGGGCGAGCCCTGGCGAGCCAGCGCTTCGCCCGCGATGGCGCAGGCCGCCTCCTGGTGCGGACCGCGCGCAGCGACGCGGTACAAGGCGAAGAACTGGCGCAACTTCAGGAGCTCGTTGGCACCGGCGAGGGAGCGCAGCGCCCGCGCCACGGCTGGAAGGTCCTCTTCGGCGGTCGCCGGATCGAGGAGGTGCCGTGCCAGCTCCGGTGCAGCTTCTCGGGCGCCCATGGTGGCGAGCGCGTCGGCCATGGGGCCCACCGCGGGAGCCGGGTGCTCGGCGAGAAAATCCGCGTGATTGCCCAGCCGCGTCACCATCGCGGTACGCCCGGTGCGCAGCGACGCGATGACGGTGCGTGCCCGATCGTTCACGTCCTTCATCTTCTTGGGAGCCTCGGCAACGTCGAGGAGAACCTGGGCCGCCTCGTCGGTACCGAACTTGCCGAGCGCGTCGAGGAGCAGGAGCTGCAGCGGCAGGAGCTCCGGACGCGCCGAGAGGAGCACCGAGGAGAAGTTCTTGGTGGTCGGATCGGGGCGGCGCGGCGGCACCGTGACCACAGCGTCGCTCCGCACGAGGCAGGTGCGGAGCGGCCGGTTGAAGCGCCCCGCTTGCGACACCGCACCGTCGATGGCCACCCGGAAGATGCGGCCGTCGACGTCGCAGAAGTAGGCGCCGCCGTGGTACGCGCCGCCGCCCGAGGCTTCGGCCCCCGGCAAAACCGACCACAGCGGGTGCCCGGAGCCGACGTCGACCGCGGTCAGCGCGCCATAATTGATGGTATAGTACACGTTGTCTTCGAAGCCCACGCCCGGGTCGGGCGCCGCCTTGACCAGGAGCCGCGCCGGTCGATTGGCGTCGGAGATCTCCAGCGGCACCGCGCTCTCCGGCACCGCACGCCGGGTCTCGCCGAGGAAGGCGTGAGCCGGCAGGGCGAAGCGCGTGGGCCGGGGCGCGGAGATGGCGTCGTCGAAGCGTACGAGCTCCTGATCACCGAAGAAGATGGATCCGTTGCTGGTGAACGCGGCCTCGGTCACCACCGGAGAAGTGAAGCGCCCCAGCTCCTCGCCGGTGGTCACCTCGATGGCGCTCACGTACTGCGTCTTCCAGGGGACGAACACCACGCCGCCCACGAGCGCCGGCGCGCCCAGGCTCTCGTCGCTCTCGATGCGCCGCAGCACGGTGCCCCCGCGATCGAAGACCATCACCGAGGAGCCGCCGATGCCTCCGCGACGGAGCGTGAGCACGGTCATGGTGCCGTCGTCGGCAGCGCCCACCAGACGAACCGGGCCGATCTTCCGACGCGCCACCGGCCGCCCGGTGCGAAGGTCGATGACCACCGCCTCTCCGTCGCCGCTGGCCACCGCCACGTCGCCGGTGACCAGGACCTCGTCGACCCGGTGGGCGTAGGCCCATGCGTGCTGCGTCCCGTCGAGGAGCACCGCGCTCACGCTGTTGCGATCGTCGGCGATGCCCACTGCGACGTCGGGGCCGCGGGGAATCGGCGTCTTTGCCACGCGCGCACGCACCCGGGCGATGGAAGCGCCGTTGTCGGCGGGAAAAGACGGCGAGAAAGCCCGCGCACCGGTCTCGAAGGCGGGTCCGCCGCAGCCGAAGCACACGGCCAGGACGAGCGCCGCGAAGGCCGGGCGCCTCACTGCGGAGCGCCCTTCGTCGCGCGAACGGCACCTTCGAGAGCGGCGCGCACGGTCGACGACGTGGCCTTGGGCGCACGCTCCGAGAGGTCGACGAGGAAAGCGTGCACGGCCGGCGCCTTGGAGGCACCGAGGGCAGCCAGCACGTCGGTCTTCACGGCGTCGGGGGCGCCGCGGTCGGTGCGCGAGAAGAACACCTGAATGGCCGCCGAGGTATCACCCAGCGGCGCCGCGCCCGCGGCCTTGGTGAGGGCCGCACATGGAGAGCCGACGCACACCTGCGCCAGCGGCACCAGGGCATAGCGCTCGCCCCTATCCCAGAGGCGCGCCAGGTCGGGCGCCGCCTCGCTGGCCGCCGCGTCTCCGAGACCTGCAGCGGCGATGCGTCGCACGTCGCCGTCGAAGTCGCGCAGCAGCACCGCAAGCGCGGCGCGCGCAGGGACGGTGTGCAGCTTCGACAGCTCGGTGGCGGCGGCCCGGCGCACGATGACGTCGCGGTGGTCGGCGTAGGCGATGAAGCGGGAGGCTCCGAGCGCGCCGTCGACGGTGCCCAGCGCCGCCAGCAGGCTCGGGGCGAGCGAAGCGGGCACACCGGCATCGAGCAGCGCGGCCAGGGTAGGACCGAACTCCTTGCGCGAGGCTTCGTTGCCGACGATCTCGTGGAGCGCCGCGCGCACCGCGCCCTCGTCGCCGGTCTCCAGGCGTCGCTTGAGGGCGCTCCGTTGGTCGGTGCCGAGCGCCTTTCGTTGCCCGGCACCTACCGCGCCTTGGGAATCCCCTGCCCGCGCGAGGCTTTCGGTCGCCAGCACCCAAGCGAGGACACGGAAGAAACGACCCATTCCCACGACAGCTACCACATTTTCCGCGGAGAACCGATGGTCGGCCTCGGCACCGCGTGCTAAGCGCAGGGGACCTTGGATTCGATTCCCCCGGAGAGCGCTGCTCCTGCCAAACGGCGACCCCTATACCTGGTCGCCGCGCTGGTCGTGTCTTTCCTCATGGGCGCCGCCGGGTGCTCGCAGGGCTACGGAGGAATCGGCGCCTATCGCACCGACCCGGTGCTCATCCCGGGTGCGCTCGATGGCGCTTCCGAGGCGCGACGCGCTGCGGTGGAGCATGCGCTGGCCAATCTGGTCAGCGTCATGGACGCCCACAAGCGCACCGGCTTGCCGCTGACCATCGCAGCCTTCCTCATCGGCTTCGCCATGATGACGCTGACCGTCTCGGCGTTCATGCGACGCACCGGCTCGCCGCGCCTCTTGGCGCAGATGGTGTTCGCGCAGATGGTGCTGGTGGTGGTCACGTTCTTCGCGCAGCCCGAGGTTCGCTGGGCGGAGCGCGACCTGGTGCGTGCGCAGCAACTGGCCCGCACCGAGGCCACGGCGAAGACCGACGAAGAGCGGCGGCAGGTGGTGGAGGTCGAGCAGGTGCTGGTGAAAGCCCTCCCGCCGGCGCTGGCCGTGGTGCTCGTCGTGCGCACGATGCTCGCGGGCCTGGTGGTGCTGGCGCTCACGCGACGCCGCACGCGCGAGTACTACGACGACGCACGGGCGCCCATCTCCGAACGCTGACCATGGGTCGGGTACGGCGACTGGATAGCCACCTGGTCGACCAGATCGCCGCCGGCGAGGTGGTGGAGCGGCCGGGTAGCGTCGCCAAGGAGCTCATCGAGAACGCCCTCGACGCCGAGGCCGCGCGGGTCGACGTGGAGGCCAACGACGGCGGCGTCACGCTCCTCTCGGTGACCGACGACGGCATGGGCATGAGCGAGGAGGACGCCTGGCTCGCGGTGGAGCGGCACGCCACCAGCAAGATCGCGGCGGTAGCGGATCTGGCGCAGCTCCGCACCTTCGGCTTTCGCGGAGAGGCGCTGCCGAGCATCGCTTCCGTGTCGCGTCTGCGGCTGGTGACACGCGAGGCCTCCGCCAGCGCGGGCGTCGAGATCGTCATCGAAGGCGAGCGGCGCGACGAGCCACGACCCTGCGCAGCCACCGTGGGCACACGGGTGGAAGTGCGCGATCTCTTCTTCAACGTGCCCGCGCGGCGCAAGTTCCTGAAGTCCACCGCCACCGAGAGCGCGCAAGTCACCGACGCGGTGTTCTACGCGGCGCTGGCCCGCCCCGACGTGACCTTCACGCTCACCCGCGAAGGTCGCCGGGTCCGCGAGTACCTGCGCGCGCCATCGCGGGAGGCCCGGGTGCGCGACGTGCTGGGCGGCGAGGAGCTCACACGGGTGGCCTTCGAACGAGGCCCGCTGCGCGGCGAGGCCTTGCTGGGGCCGCCGGAGCGTGCGCGGGCCGGCGCCATGGCGCTGCACCTGCTGGTCAACGGGCGCCCGATTCGCGATCGCTCGCTGGCCCGGGCAGTGGCCCACGCCTACGGGTCCATCCTCGAGGGAGGCCGCTACCCGATCGGTGTACTCTACCTGGAACTTCCGCCGGATTTCGTCGACGTGAACGTGCATCCGCAGAAGGCCGAGGTGCGCTTTCAGGATGCGCGCGCGCTCTTCGAGACGGTGGCGCGGGGCCTTGG
>JABFRG010001204.1 GCA_013141295.1 Polyangiaceae bacterium | reverse complement strand
TCTTCGGCGGCGCTGCGGAGAGGGCCTTGACCCCGTCCGGCATGGCCATGCGGCTGGTGCCGGCGAAGACGCCGCCGTTCTGGATCTGGAAGCTCTTCATGGTGACGTCGCCCACGATGCGACCGTTCGGGCCGATCTCGAGGTGCCCCTCGCACACCACGTCGCCCTCCACGTGCCCCAGCACCACGACGCTGGTAGCGCGCACGTTGCCGAGCAGCTCACCGTCCTCGCCGATGGTCACGACCCCGCGCGAGACCACCGTGCCGTCCACGGACCCGTCGATGCGAAAGCCGAGCTCGGCCTCGATGTCGCCGCGAACCCGCGTCCCCTTCGCGATGACGTTCTCGGTGGGAGCGGCAACGGCGGCGACCACAACGGGCTTCTTGAACCACGAAAACATGGGCAGACCTCCAGGGCGAAGGTACCAGTGTGCCTCCTTCCTCCACCGGGATCGACAGCGCTGCCGGGGACCGCCGCAGAATTGGCGGACACCCACGCAGGACCGCGCCTCCCGGCCCCCTCTGCGTACCCACCGCCAACATCTGCAATTTCGTATATAACGAATTACAGATACTGAGAAGCGCTCGAGATTATTGGGGATGGAGGCGGGTCAATGTCGGTCAGGGGACCGGTCAATGTCGGTCAGAGGCGGTTCGCGGCGACCTCGGCGAGCTCGCTGCGCTCGCCCTTGGAGAGCACGATGTGGGCGGCCATGTTCTCGCCACGGAACTTGTCGGCGGCGATGGTGAGCCCGTTGGACGCGCTGTCGACGTAGGGGTTGTCGATCTGGTGCGGATCACCGGTGAGCACGATCTTCGTGCCGTCGCCGGAGCGCGTGATGATCGTCTTCACCTCGTGCGGCGTCAGGTTCTGCGCCTCGTCGACGATCATGAACTGCGCTGGCAGCGAGCGCCCACGAATGTACGTGAGCGGTTCCACCTGCAGCTGCCCGCTCTCGAGCAGCTCGGCGTAGGCCCGCGGTCCCTTTCGCGTGCCCGAGGAGAACAGGAACTCCAGGTTGTCGAAGATCGGCTGCATCCACGGGTTGAGCTTCTCGTCGACGTCGCCCGGAAGAAACCCGATGTCCCGACCGAGCGGCATCACCGGACGCGACACCAGCATGCGGGTATACACGCCGTCGTCGATGGTCCGCTTCAGGCCCGCGGCGAGCGCCAGGAGCGTCTTGCCGGTGCCGGCCTTACCCACCAACGTCACCAGACGGATGTTCTCGTCGAGCAGCAGGTCGAGCGCGAAGCTCTGCTCCTTGTTGCGCGGACGCACGCCCATGACGCCCTCGCGCGGGGTGCGGAGCGCCACCACTTCCTTGCGCACGCCGTCGTAGCGACCGAGCGCCGTATGCGACGGGTTCTTGTCGTCGCGCAGGAGAATGCAGGTGTTGGGGTGCACCGACAGCTCTTCGATCTTGATGAAGCCATCCTCGAAGAACTTGTCGATGAGGGTCGACGAGAGCTCCACTTCCTTGATGCCGGAGTCCAGCTCGTCGGCTTCCACCCGCTGGTTCTCGTAGGTCTCCGCGACCATCCCCAGCGCGTCGGCGCGGATGCGCAGGTTGGTGTCCATGGTGACGAACACCGTGGGCCGTCCACCGTCTTGCTCGCGAATGTCGAACGCGGTTTGCAGGATCGCCTGGTCCATCGCCGCTTTGTCGATGGCGCTCGGGAGCTCCGGACGCTTGGAGGGCACGGCCACCAGCAGTGTACCGCCGGACTCGAGCTTCACGCCCTTGGAGAGCGACCCGCCGCTCTCGCGCAAATCGTCGAGCAGCCGCGCGATCTGTCGGGCGTTGCGGCCGCGCTCCGAGCCCTCGCGCTTGAACTGGTCCACCTCTTCGATGCAGTAGATCGGGATGATGACGTCGTTGTCTTCGAAGCGAAAGATCGCACGGGGGTCGTGAAGGAGGACGTTGGTGTCGAGGACGTAGTTCTTTTTCATGGGCGAAGGCCAGCGGGAGTATGTCCGAGAACGGCCCCCGCGGGACACCGAAAAACGCGCCCGGCGCACCCCGCCGTCCTTGAAAGACGAGGCCGCCCCCGGCGAGCGCCCGGAGTATCATGGGCCGATGGCGCGCATCGCTCCCACCGATCTCGCCGCGCTGCTGGCCGCCACGAGCCGCCTTCTCGCGGCCTGCACGCCCGCCAACATGGGTAGCGAACGCAGACGTCTGGAGGCGGAAGCGGCCGAGGGTCGCTTCGTCATGCCGGCGTTTTCCTATGTCCCGGAAGCCTCCGTAGCCTCCGCAGCGGCGTGGGCCACGGCCCTCGCCACGCGCCCGGGCACCGACTCTCTCCTCGCCGAGCGACTGGAAGAGATTCGCCTGGAAGGCGCCATCGCCACCGCCGCCGGAACCCCTGCGCTCGTTCCCCTGGCCGCCCAGCGCTTCGGCGCGCCCACGGCAGCGGCCAACGCCCTCGCCGGCGAGTGGGAGTCCGAAAGCGGCGACGCGACCCCGCCCCCGGCCGACTGCGAAACCGACGGCCCGGAGCCGAGCTCGCTGGCATCGGCGCTCAAGCGGCGCATCTTCGAGGAGCAGCTGGATTTCCGGGTGGCCGTTCATCCCGACTTGCTGGCCCTCGCCGCGACCGGTGCAGATTGCATCTATGTCGCGCAGAACATGCGCCTTTCGCAGGAAGACGTTCGCCGCACCGTGGTGCACGAAATCGAAGGCCACGCCGCTCCGCGCACGCGGGCCCGCCGCCTCGGCTACCCCATCCTCTCGCTGGGCACCCGTGGTGGGCACGACGACCAGGAGGGCTTCGCCCTGTTCTGCGAGGAGCGCGCCGGCTGCCTCACGCCGCGACGCAAGGGCGAGCTCTCGCTACGCCACCACGCGGTGGTGCGCATGCTCGACGGCGCGACCTTCGCCGACCTCACCCGCTGGCTGGTCGAAGAACGCGGACGCACCCCGATCCAGGCGGTTCGTCTCGCGCTCCGCATCTTCCGCGGCTCCGATGGAACGTTCCCCGGCCTGGGCCGCGAACGCGTGTACCTTGCATCTTTTGTCCGGATCCGGCGGCACCTGGGCGAGTGCCCCACCGACGAGGCGCTCCTGCGCTCCGGCCAGGTTTCCCTGGCAGCGCTCCCGGACCTGCGAAACCTCCTGTCGGGCAGCGGCGACGCTCACGTATAGTCGCGCCATGTCCGTCGACTTGCACGATCCCTTCGCGCGCTCCGCCGTGGAGCTCGCGCGCCTGGTGGCCGAAGGTGCGGTCTCGAGCGAGGAGCTCACCCGCTCCTACCTCGATCGCATCGAGCGCCTGAATCCCCAACTGCATGCGTTCGTCACGGTGGGGCGACGCCGCGCCATCTTCGCCGCGCGAAGGCGCGACAACGCCCGCAAAGGGCTCGCCCGGTTGCCGCCGTTCTTCGGCGTTCCCACCGGCATCAAAGACCTGAACTTCGTCTCCGGGTTCCCCACCCGCTTCGGATCTGCAGGCGCGCGCGTTCCGTTCTTGCCGTTCGACGACGCGCTCACGCGCCGCATGCGCGCGGCGGGTTTCGTCATCGTGGGGAAGCTCGCGACCTCCGAGCTCGGCGCGCTCCCGATCACCGAGCCCACCACCCATCCGGCGACGGTCACGCCGTGGAACATGGGCCGCAGCGCCGGTGGGTCCAGCGGCGGCAGCGGCGCGGCGGTGGCCGCCGGCCTGGTTCCCATCGCGCCCGGTAGCGACGGCGCGGGGTCGATTCGCATTCCCGCCGCCTTCAACGGCATCGTCGGCGTCAAACCCTCGCGGGGGCGCGTGGCCAACGCGTTCGGTCGGCCCGATCGCACCATCCTTTACACCGACGGCCCGCTGGCGCG
>JABFRG010000226.1 GCA_013141295.1 Polyangiaceae bacterium | reverse complement strand
GTGGAGCCAACGTTTCGGCGAACGTCTCGTGCTCGTGCTCGTGCGCGTGCTCGGGCTGGGCGTTGATCGGGGGTTCTTCGTCGGGCTGGCTGGCTTGTGGAGCCAACGTTTCGGCGAAGGTCTCGTGCTCGTGCTCGGAGTTGAGCAAGGGTTCTTCGTCGGGTTCGATGGCTCGGGGAGCTACGTCTTCGGCGAAGGGCTCTGGGGCGGTGGGGGCCATGGCCGCGAGGGCCTCGGGCTCGAGCTCCGGAGTGGGTGCCACGATGGGCGCTTCTTCGGGAGCTTCTTCGGATGCACCCTCGGCGTGTGCTTCGGGCGCGGCGGTCGGTTCTTCGGCCGCGGGGGCGGCCTGCTTCGGCGGCGCTGCCGGGCCCTCCTCGACCAGCTCGTGGGTGTCTGGCGGAGGCAAGTCCGAGGCGTCGATGGTCTCGCCGGCGACCTCTACATAGAGGTCGGCAAGCGGCCCCGATTGATAGAGGCGAGTCATCCGTAGCTTGGACATCTCCAAGAGAGCAAGAAACGTGATCACCAGCTCGGCGCGGGTGGTGACCCCTTCGAAGAGGTCCTCGAAGCGCACGCGTTTTCGGTCCCGCAGGAGGTCGACCAGCTCGTGGATGCGGTCGTTGATGGAAATGCGGTCGGTGACGATGTCGTGGGTGATCTTCACCTTCGACTTCGCGAGCACCCGCTGGAACGCGTCCATGAGGGCGAAGAGCGAGACGTCCGCGAGCGGCGCGAGGCCGGTGGTCACCGCCTCCTCGATGGGGGCGCCACGGGGGAAGATGTCGGTGCCGGCGATGCCGCGGGCCGCGAGCTCTGCCGCTGCCTGCTTGTACTTCTGGTACTCGAGGAGCCGGCGGATGAGCGCCTCCCGGGGATCCTCTTCGTCGAGCAGCGCCTCGTCCTCCTGGCCCTCCGGCAGCTGCGGTAGCAGCATCTTCGACTTGATGTGTGCGAGCGTCGCCGCCATCACCAGGTACTCGCTGGCCACGTCGAGGTTCACCAGGGTCATCATGTTCAGGTACTCGAGGTACTTCTCGGTAACGAACGAGATGGGAATCTGGAGGATGTCGAGCTCGTGCTTCTGACAAAGATGGAGCAAGAGGTCGAGCGGCCCCTCGAAACTCGGGAGGCTCACGGAGTAGGTGGCTACGCCGGGATCGAAGTCGGGCGGCTCGGACACGGGGCACGCAGCATTCACACACGCGGGGCCGGGTGACAAGTGGGAGTGTCCCGGAAATCTCGCGTATTTCCCGGAAAAACCGGGGTAGCCTGTGGATAACCTGAGGGCATGTCGATGTAGGATGTGGATAACCTGGGGCCGGCCCCGGAAGGGCCCTTCGGGTTGCCCCTCGAAACCCCGCCTCGCCATGCAAATCGAGCAGTTGGGTCGAGTTCCCACATTGGTGCTAGCATCGCTCCCGTGACTCAAGCGGCGGAGGTCTTGCCGAAGCTCTGCACCAAGTGTGGGGCCCGATACCCGCATGACGCACTGTTCTGTCCTCAGGACGGCGTCCCGCTGCAGAGCGCGCGCGACGTGGAGATGCGGGGCGACGTCAAGGACCCGTATCTGGGCCGGCAGATCCTCGAGCACATCGAGATTCGCGAGCTCGCCGGCGTGGGGGCCATGGGTCGGGTGTACCGGGCCTTCCAGAAGGGCATCGACCGCGATGTGGCGGTGAAGATCCTCCACCGGGAGCTCTCCGCCAACCAGCAACTGGTGACGCGCTTCAATCGTGAGGCCAAGGTTGCGTCGCGGCTCGCCCATCCGAACGTGGTCCAGGTGCACCTGGCCGGGCAGCTGCCCGATGGCGCCTTGTACATCGTCATGGAGTTCCTGGACGGGCTCTCGCTCCAGAGCGCCCTCGCGGCTGCGGCCGAGGGGCGCATGACGCTCCAGCGGGCGCTGCACCTGGCGATCCAGCTGTGCGACGCCGTGGGCGAGGCCCATGCGCAGGGCATCGTGCATCGGGATCTCAAGCCCGAGAACGTCATGCTGGTGAAGCGGGGTGACGATCCCGACTTCATCAAGGTGCTCGACTTCGGCATCGCGCGCCTCACCTGGAGCGATCACTCCATGGCCACCGCCACCGGGCTCATCTTCGGTACCGCGCGGTACATCTCCCCGGAAGGCGCGCAGGGCCAGCACGTGAGCCCGGCCAGCGACGTGTACTCGCTGGCCACGCTGCTCTACCAGATGCTCGCCGGTCGCGCGCCGTTCGATGCCGATCAGGCGGTGGCGCTCCTCATCCAGCAGATTCACGATCCGGCGCCGCCGCTGCAATCGCTCGAGCACGGGAGTCGCGTTCCCGATCCCATCGCCGCGGCGGTCATGCGCAACTTGGCGAAGGACCCGGCACAACGGGATCCCGACGCGCGCACCTTCGGTCGCGCGCTGTTCGAAGCCGCCAAGGCCAGCGGGTTCACGCCGGAGGAGCTCATGGCGCCATCGCTCCTGCGCGAGGCCCTCTCTCCGCGTGCGCCCAGCGCCAGCCACGTAGCCGTGCGTCAGCCGGAGCCACTCGACACGAAGGGCCCGCGCCCCACCACGCAGTGGACCCCGGAGGCCGACGTCCGCGCGCAGCTCTCGGCCTCGGCGCCGCCTGCTGCCGCGCAGGTGAGCGACGGCCCTCGGCCCAACGGCACCGTGAAGATCGACGCCGGCGTGACACCTGCGCTCCCGGAGGCCCAGCGCACGGCGCCGCTGGGCCGCGTCGCGCCCGGTGCCACCAGCGTGGAGCAGACGCTCGACGACGACGACGGCACGCCCCCCGTGGCTCCGCGACAGGCGCCCCGTACCGAGTATGCGGAGCCCACGCCGCCGCCGCCGGAAGCGCACCGTACGAGCCCCGTGCCCACGCCGCTTGCGGGCCGCGCGCGGCTCTCGTCCCGCGACCGCCCCACCGATCCCGGACGCCCCTACGAGGCGCCGCCCCGCCGGAGCATGTCGCGCACGGTCGTCGTGGTGGCGGCGTGCTTTCTCATGGGTGCCGGCATCACCTCGGCCATCGCCTACCAGCGGGGCCTCATCGGTGGCTCCAGCAGCGAGAGCGATCGCGACGCGCTCTATGGCCGGGCCAAGGCCGCCCTGGCGGCGGGGCACTTTGCCGAGCCCGCCGGCGAGAACGTGCGCGAGCTCACCGACGCCGGCCGCGCCAAGTATCCCAGCGACCCGCGCTTCGCCGAGGTGCGCGCGACGGCCGCGCGCGATCTGACGACGCAGGCCATGTCGAAGAAACAGAGCGAGGGAGGCGCCGCCGAGGCGCTGCGCTTGATTCGCCTGGCGCGGGAGCTCGACCCTTCCGACAAGACCGTGGAGCTCCTCCTCACGCAGTACGAGGCCGAGGCGGCCGGCAAACCCGACGCGGCTTCGGCGGGGCTCGCTCCGCTCCGCTCTCCGCCCCGTCCCTCGGTGCCCGGCCCCGGACCGACGACGAGCGCCGGACCGGTGGGCCCCGAAGGTCGTCCGGTGCGGGTGGTGGTGTCGAAGTCGCCGGCGCAGCCGCGCGTGGGGCAGACGGTGGAGTTCGCCGCGACGGTGCTGGACCCGGCGGGACAAAAGACCCAAGCTCAAGACGCCGTCTTCGCGGTGGCCGGCCCCGGCGTCTCCACCCGCCTCCCGGCGACCTCCGACGGCGCACTCTATCGCGCTTCCCTCTCGTTCTTCGACGTCGGCAACTATACGGTGACGTTCACCGCGACCCTCGATGGCAAGCGCGCCACCTCCTCCCTGACCTTCGCGGTCACCGCTCCCGGTGCCGTCACACCTCCCGTGCCCACGACGCCACCTTCGATTCTTCCTCCCGCACCGACCGGCAGCGTCAAGTGGCT
>JABFRG010000214.1 GCA_013141295.1 Polyangiaceae bacterium | reverse complement strand
GAGTACGAGACCGCCGAGGCGCTCACCCCGTTGAGGGTTCGGGTGATGCGCTTGCGCCGGCTGTTGTTATCGGGCGGCTGCGACGAAGGCGTCGTGCGACCGTAGCCCACGCTCGTGACCGACGTGCCCACGGCAGCGTCGTTGGTGACCGAGCTGAGCGCGATGGTCGGGGTCGATGCGTCGACGCCGAGGATGCGCACCATGGCCACGTCGTGCGACGTGGGGGTGGTCTGGCCGGTGTACGCCGGGTTCGCGGTGGCGTCGAGCACGATGAATTGGACCGCGGTCTTCGCCGCAACGTCGTCGGCGATGATGGCCACCGCAGGCTTGGGATTCACGCAGTGGGCCGCGGTGAGCACCCAGCCGACCTTCTTGGCCGCATCGGTCTTGATGATCGTGCCCGTGCACGCCGCCGACAGCCCTTGGGAATCGGGGTTCGACACTAGATACACCACGGCTTGGTGCGTCGTATCGAAGCTGCCACCGATGATCGGCTGGGAATTCGCTCCGAGGAGCACCTCCGAGCCGCCCTCCTTGCTGGAGGGTGGAGCGGTCGAACACGCGATGGCCAAGAGCGGAAGGACGACGAAGAGAGGACGCATGTATGCCGGAGTATACGCGGACCGACGTTCAGCGCTCGTTACGCCGCCGAAACACCGCGCGATAAGTCCTACCTTTGGCCACCGTCGCCGACGAGCGTCTTCACGAACTTCGCTTCGAACTGCTTCTTGGCCTCGTCGGCCATGGTCTCGTACAGCCGCTCTTCGATGGGTGGCGCGGTGCGGGGGGCGGTCTCCAGCTCCTTCAGCAGAGCCATGGGGAGGCCCCGGAAGATGACGAACTTTTGCTTGTAGACCGCGGTGTCGCCGGGGATGACGAACTCCGCGTCGAAGTTGAAGAAGACGCCGATGAACACGCCGCGCGGCTTCTTCGAGGAGTAGCTGTGGCCGGACCAGTCCTCGAAGTGCGTGATGAAGAGCGTCGGCACCGTCACCGCGGGGAGCGGCGACTTGCCGGGGTCGGCGATGGGATCGCCGACCTTCATGGCGAGAATCTCCTTGGGGAACGCCTTGCCGAACGCGTCGACGATGGCCTCGCCCAGGACCTTGTCGCGGGCTGCCGAATGCGCTTCGTCGAAGTAGCGCGAGGGCCGGGAGATCTCCCCCATGTACTCCGGCAGCTTCGCCATGGTCTTGTCGACCCGCGACATGGTGGCGCCCTCACGGCGCCGGAAGCGAATCTCGACGGCGGGGCCGTGGGACTCGGCGTTGCCGATGATCCGCGCCAAGAACTGCGCCGCGTCCTTGGATCGCCCGCCGGTGGCGCCCGCGTACTTGCTCTGCGCATCCACGAAGAGGTCGTGGATCGCTCCCTTGTATTCTGCATCGAGCCCGTGGCCGGGGTACTTGGTGGCGAAGTCCACCAGTGCCGGGAGCGTCTTCTTCTCCTTGGCGCGCTCGAGCTCGGCGAGGTACGCCTTGCGCTTGGCCGCCTGGATCTCGCTGCCGATGCCGGTGTCCGGGTGGCTCTTCTCGAAAGCGAGGATGGTCTCCACCGAGCCGTCCTTGCGCGCGAGCGCCAGCTCCGCCCGCGGGAGGAGGATCTTGCGAACCTCCGTGGCGTGGCGGCTACCGCCCGCCAGGTACTGACGAAACGCCTCGGGCGTCCCCTCCTCGGTGGCGTGCGCGAAGAGCTTGGCGTCACTCCCCAGGTTGCGCACCGCGAAGACGGTCCCGCCGAGCGCCAGGCCGAGCACCCCCGCGATGACCCAGGTGAGGCGAACCCATGCCGGCAGCTCGAAGCGGAGGGGCTCGCTCTCGCCCACCGGGTTCGAGAACTTCGGCTGGTGCAGCGGGTCGAGAATGATGAGCGCCTGCGAGTCCTGTGCGTTCGCCAGGTTGGTGACGCGGGTGCGGTCGTGCTCCAGCTCCTCCACCAGGGTGCCGGCGCGCTCGGCCTCCACCGGAATCGAGAAGCGCTGGCCACCGGGAAAGCGGATGACCAGGTTTCCTCCCTCCACCGCGATGTGCTCGGCGTCGGCCAGCGGGAAGGTGCGCATCGGGTGCGACTGGGCGTCGATAACGCGTGCGCCGTACACGTAAATGCCCAAGGGATACGGCAGGCGCGCAGCCCGGGTGTACGTGCCGAGCGACTTGGCCACGCCCAGGAAGAACCCGAACGCCAGGACCATGTAGAGGGGCAGGAACGCCGCCCCGTGATGCGCCAGGGAGCTGCCGAGGCTGCCGTAGCCGAGCCGGTGGAACACCAGCAGCGCCAGGAGCGACCCTCCGCACACCGCGAGCCACAACAAGGGCGGCTTGACCCGCGTCCGCACCGATGCGCTGGGCACCGGGGGGAAGCGGCCCTCGATACCCCCGACGATGCGGTCCTGAAGGTCGCGCGGTAGCGCAAAAAAGTCGACGTTCTCCATCGGCCCTCGAATCCTACGCTGCCCGAGAGCTCCCGCGCTAGAAACAAACGGGCCGGTGCCGAGCGGGTGCCAGGCGCGACCGTCAGTTGGTGTCGACGAGACCCCGGAGCTGCTCCGGCGAGAATCGATACTCGCGGCCGCAGAAGTCGCAGCCGATCTCCAGCATGTCCTTGGAGCTCGCGAGCTCGGTGATCTGGTGCTTGGGCAGCGACGCGAGGCTGGCCATCAGGCGCATCTCGCTGCAGTTGCAGCCGAAATGCACGGTGCGCTCGGCGACTTGCTCGTAGGGCATGCCGTACAGGGTCTCGAAGAGCAGCTCCCGCGGCGAGGCCGCACCGCGCTGCAGCAGAGGCAGGATGTCGCGAAAGTCTTCGAGGCGCTCGGCCATCACCGCGAGCTTCGCCCGCTCCACTTCCGGGAGCAGCTGAACCACGTACCCGCCCGCGGCCACCACCTCGGTGCCGACCATGTGGCAGCCCACCGAGATCATCGTGACCACCTGCTCGGACTCCTGCATGTAGCGCATGAAGGCCCCGGAGACGTCGCCACCTTCGGGCACCGCGACCACGCCTTGGTGCAGCGCGCCGTTGTGCATCGTGCGGTGCACCTGAAGAATGCCCTCGGCGCCGACCTTGAGCTCTTTCACGTTGGTGGCCAGCTGCACCAGCCCGCGGGTCATGCCGTCGGGATGCGAGTCGGCCACGATCCGCGACCGCTTGTCGTCGCCCTGCAGGACCGCCTGCACGCGCAGGTCCGGCGCCATGCTCTCGCGCACCAGCACCGCGCCGGTGAGCATGTCCGCGAAGATGCGGGAGGTCTCCGGCGAAGCCGTCTGGGACTTCAGCGCGCCGCGTATGGTTTCCGTGGTTTGTGCCGCGATGACGCGGAATGAGCCGTCGTGGGTGACGGCCCGGAGCACGCTGTCGGGTTCCTGAGCCATGGCCCCTTAGGATAGCACGGCGCGCCCGTTTTTCGCGGCCTTCAGAGGTAGCGCTCGCCCCAGCGTCCGGAAACCGGGTCGCGCTCGATGAGGAGCACCGAGGCGTTCGCCGGATTCGGCTCGTGCTCGAACCAGTCCACCGGATAGTTGTGCCAGGCCATGCGGAAGGAGCGCTGCGTGACGCCGTGGAGGAAGAGCACGTGCACCGGAAAGCTGGAGCGCTGAATCTTGCCCAAAAAGAGCGTGACCCGCTCCACCACGTCGGCCCGACTCTCGCCGTTGGGGAAGCGGAAGTAGAAGCGGCCGTACTCGTCGGCCATGCGCTTTCGCTTCTCGAAGTGGCCCGGATGGCGGGCGGCGATCTCCGCTTCCGAGAGGCCGTCCCAGTCGCCGAACTCTTGCTCCCGGAGCAAGAACGACTCGCGCCGCCGCATGCCCTCGTGGGCGGTCGGGAAGACGTGGCGC
>JABFRG010000862.1 GCA_013141295.1 Polyangiaceae bacterium | reverse complement strand
CCTGGGAGGGCAGCGGCGGGGGCCGTGGTGGCCGAGGAGCGACACCCTCGGGCGGCCGCGAGGGCATGCGCGGAGCCATGGGCGGCAGCGGCGGCAGCCCCGGTGGCGGCGCATCCGGGCGGTACACCTGCGTGGGCGCATCGTCGAAATCCATGGCCTCACGGCGCTTCTTGCTCGCGGGCACCTCGGCGGACTTTTCCGTGGGCGGCGGGCGCTCGGTCTCGGAGACGCCTTCGACGGTGCCGCTGAAGGTCTCCGCCGCTTCCAGGAGCCCGCGATGCGTGGTCTCCGAGCGCTGCGCGTTGCGTGATTCGGCGAGGGCCCGCTCCCGGTTCGCTTCGTGCGCGAGGTCGGCCGGTACCGTGCGCTCGCGCGGGGGACTCTTGGCCTTCGGGGCGATCTCTTCACGAAACGCCAGGAGCTCGGCGCGAAACTCGGCGGCGCTCTGGTAGCGCACGTTGCGATCGCGCTCCATGGCGCGCACCACGATGGCCTCCAGGCGCTCCGGGACGGTGGGAACCAGCTGCCGGAGCGGCGTCGGCGGCTTGCCGACGATCTGCAGCAGAAGGGCGTTGTAGTTGGGCGCGGTATACGGACGTTTGCCGGCGAGCGCCTCGTAGAGCATCACGCCACAGGCGTACACGTCGACCCGCGCGTCGAGGTCGCGGTCGCCGCGCGCTTGCTCGGCGGACATGTAGTACGGCGTGCCCATGACCATGCCGGTGCGCGTGAGCGACAGCACGTCCTCGCCTTCACCGTACGGATCGGGCCCGAGCATCTTCGAGACGCCGAAGTCGAGGATCTTCACGCCGGGACGCGGCGTGGTGATGAGCATGATGTTCTCGGGCTTGATGTCCCGGTGCACGATGCTCTTGGCGTGCGCCGCGGAGAGCCCCGCGAGCACCCCGGCGAGGATGTCGATGGCGTCGAGCACCGGCAGGCCTTTTTCGCGCCCCACGCGGGCGGCCAGCGTTTCGCCGGTGATGTACTCCATGACCAGGAACGGGCTCCCCGAAGGCAGCGTACCCAGGTCGTACACCTCGCAGATGTTCGGGTGACCGATGGCGCCAGAGCTCCGGGCCTCGTTGTGAAAGCGCTGCACCGAGCTGGTCTTCGCCGCCTGCTGCGGGTTGAGCACCTTGATGGCGACCGGTCGGTCGAGGTCGGTGTGCAGCGCTTGGAACACGGTGCCCATGCCGCCTTGCCCGAGCACCGACTCGACCACGTAGCGACCCGAGATGACCGTCCCCACGAGATCGTCCCACACGCGTTTCTTCGCCGGCGCGATGGGTGTTCGCATCATCGTCGGCTGCGAAGCGTCGGGCGGCGGCACCTGCGGCGAGAGCTTCTTGCCCGTTCGCGGGCACACCGCAAGCTTGAGATCATGCGGCTGCTGGCAATGTGGGCACCGGACGAAACGATCGTTCACGTTAGCTGACCGAGAATAGGCGTCACGGTCCCGCCCGGCAATCGGCTTCGGATTCCGCGCATCGGATATGTGCCGCAGCCCGCCTGCATGTGCGACAATTCGGCCTCCGCTTCATGCTGCAGTACGATCGTCACAACTGGGTTCGGCACCTCTTCACCTTGAAGGGGTCGGTCCTGCCGATCGTCATGCCGCGCATCCTGGTGTTCGCGGGCTTTTCGGTGCCGGTGGTGGCGGCCCACAAGTTCGGTTGGGCGCCCACCATTCCCCCGACCATCCACGCGGTGCTGGGAACCGTGCTGGGCCTCATGCTGGCCTTCCGCACCAACAGCGCCTACGACCGCTGGTGGGAAGGGCGCCGCGCGTGGGGCACCATCACCAATCGCACGCGCGATCTCGCCCGGCAGGGCACCACCTTCTTCGAAGCGCGGGACCTGGTGGTGCGCAACGCCAAGCTCCTGGCCGCCTTCGCCCACGCCACCAAGCGGCAGCTGTGGCGCGAGCGCGACGTGCCCGAGCTCGCGACCCTGCTGGGGGAGCTCGAGGCGCGCGCCATGATGCAGTCGCCGGGGCCGTCGCAGCGGCTGCTCCTCGCGCTCGGCGAGCAGTACCAAGCCACCAAGAAGAACGGTCAGATGAGCGAGCTCGAGTACCAGCTCATGGACCGGAACCTCACCGAGCTCCACGACCAGCTCGGCGTGTGCCAGCGCATCCAGAAGACGCCCATTCCCTTCGCCTACGTGGTGCATCTGAAGCGCTTCTTGCTCGTGTACAACCTCACGCTGCCGTTCGCCCTGGTGGCCGACCTGGGGTACGGGACGCCGCTCATCATGGTGGCCATCGGCTACGCCATGTTCGGCGTGGAAGAGATCGGCGTGCGCATCGAAGATCCGTTTTTGCCTTCGCCCAACGATATCGATCTCGAGCGCGTGGCCCGGAACATCGAACGCGACGTGATGGCGACCGCCGGCGCCGTGGTCGCCGTGCCCGAGTCCGCTGTGCCGCCGCATCTCGCGACCAAGTAGAGCGGTTCAACGGCCCACTGCTCGTTTGCGTAGCGGCCGCGTGTCCAGCGGAAACGTGCAGCTGTACCGGCGGCAAAGGGTGCAACCGACCCCGACGTGCGCGCGACGCGACCGCATGCGCTCGGAACGGGTCGTGCATCGTACCCCGCGTGCGCCTTCTCCTCCCCGTGTGCTTCGCTCTGTATGCCGCGGTCGCTCCGGCGCTCGCTCGTGCCGACGAGGAAACTTCCAAGCTCACCGCAGAGTCGGTGGCGACCCGGGCCGAGCGCGCCAACGTCGACATCTCCGCGCAGCGTGCCCGCATCGAGAGCGCCGCGGCCGACCTGCAGCAGGCGTTCGTGGCGCTGTTTCCTCGCTTGCAGGTGGTGGGGCGCTACTCGCGGCTCTCGCCCATCGAGATGGGGACCATCGGATACGCCGTCGCTTCGCCCACCACGCCGCAGAACCCGGCCCCGGTGCCCATCGCGCCCGGCGCGCCGCTGGTGCAAGCGCCGATTCGTCTGCCCTACACCGCCGATCAGTTCTCGCTGCAGGCGGCGCTGGTGTTCCCGGTCACCGACTACGTGTTCAAGCTGTTTCAGTCGCACGCAGCGGCGCGGCAAGCGCACGAGGCTTCGGAGCTGGAGCTGCGCGCCACCCGTCTTCGCGCGCGACTGGAGGCGAAGCTCGTGTATTATGCATGGGTGCGCGCGGCCCTCATGCGCAAGGTGGTGGCGCAGTCGCTGGCGTCGTCGCGCGCCCACGCCAAGGACGTGGAGCGAGGCGCGGGCGCCGCTACCGCCAGTCGCATCGACGTGCTCCGCGCCAACGCGCAGGTGGCGCAGGTGGAGCAGCTCGAGGGTCAGGCCAAGAACGCCGCGGACCGCCTGTGGAACGAGCTCACCTTCCTCATGGGCGGCTCGGCGGAGGACGCGCCCCCGGCGCCCCCGGAAGAAGCCCCCAGCACGCCGGCGGCTCGCAACGCCACCTTCGCTTCGCTGTGGGAAGAAGCCAAGGGGCAGCGGCTGGAGCTGCAGTCGGCGGCGTTGGGTGTGAAGGCGCTGGACGGCGCAGCCTCGGCCGCGCGGGCCGGCGAGTACCCGCGCATCGACCTGCAGGGCGAGCTCACCAGCGCCAACCCCAACGCGCGCTACATCCCGCAGGAAGACCGCTGGCGCACCACCTGGTCGCTGACGGCGCAGGTGTCGTGGTCCCCCAACGAGGCGTTCTTCGCCGCCGGTACCGTCCGAGCTGCCGAGGCCAAGAGCGCGGCGCTCGATGCCGATCGCCGGCGGCTGCTCGCGGCGCTCCACCGGGAGGTCTCCGAGGCCCTGGAGTCGTCTGCCAACGCGGACCAGGCGCTCCTCACCGCCGATCGCCGGCTCGAGGCCGCGGAAGAGGGCTACCG
>JABFRG010001169.1 GCA_013141295.1 Polyangiaceae bacterium | reverse complement strand
CTGACCTTCGATGCCTCGCGCTTCGCCATGGGCGCAGAAGATGCAGCGCGGGAGAAGAAGCTCAACCAGCTCCTCGCGGAAGATGCCGCCAAGGCTGCAGCTCCGCCTCCTCCGCCCCCGGCGCCGGAGCCCGTGGTACCCGCGGCGCCGCCTCCGCCGAAGAAGTAACGACGCCGACTTCTGCGGCGCAGGGTGGCGGCGATCGATGCGATCATGGTCCGTGCGCGGCGGCGGATCGTGGTCGTGGACGCACCAACCTGCGGTCGCTCGACGGCACGCGTAGGCGACGCGACCCCCTGGTGTCGCGCGTTCCGTAGCCCGCACACCGCGGCACGCGACCTGCACTGCGCGGCCTCATGCAGATCGGCATCATCGGAACGATTCTCTTCAGCGCGAGCATGGCCATCGCGTGCTCGAGCAGCGGCACCGACACCGGCGGGTCCAAGACGCCCGTCTCTGCCGGGGACGCCGGCGGCGACGCATCCGAGGCCCCCTGCTCGCCCCCCGGCACCAAGGGAAACGCCCTCGGCATCGGCGCCTACTGCAACGCCACGGTGAAATGCACCGGCGACACATTCTGCACCGCCGACTTCGGCACCAAGGAAGGCGATAGCTTCTGCAGCCGCCAGTGCGCCAAGGACTCCGAGTGCGGCGAGGGTGCGTTTTGCTACAAGGAGACCCGCGGCGCCGGCTGCGTCACCCTGGCGTGTGCGCCCAAATGAGCGCGATGCGAACGCTGGTGCGAGCCGGCGTGCTCGCTTCCCTCGCGGCCTGCGCGGCCAGCAGCACCGAAGCGCCGCCTCCCGGTGATCAGCTCATCCCGGGGTTCTCGCCGCCCGCGCCGCTGGCCGACGAAACGCGTGTATTTTCCCCGCTCGTGAGGAACATCCAGCCGGGCGCCGACCTCACCTGGTGCGCGTACATCGCCAATCCCTTTGCCGCCGAAGTCGACGTGGTCAATTCCCGGGGCTTTCAGAGCCACGCCGGTCATCACGCGATTCTCATGGACGTGCCCGGCGCCGAGAGCCGCCTGGGGGTGAGCCGCGAGTGCACCGACGACGACATGACCAACGCGCGATTCCTCGCGGGCGGCAGCGACGGCGCGGCGAAGTTCCGTATCCCGGAGGGAATCGCATTTCGCATTCCCAAGGGCGGCGTGCTCATGGTGCAGTCGCACTGGATCAACACCGGCAGCACCGCGGTGGACGGGCAAACGGTGTTCAACGTGGCGGCCCTCCCGCCCACGCCGGAGCGGCAGCAGGCCCAGCTCTTCGCGGCGTACACCGCCAAGGTCACCTTGCCGCCGCACGGCAAGGCGCACGCCTTCACCGAGTGCACCTTCGCCAAGGACCTGAGCTTCTTCGCCATCGGCGGCCACGCCCACGAGTGGAGCAGCCACGTGAAGATCACGCGCAAGCGCGAGAGCGGCGACGAGACCCTGTACGAGCACGACTGGGAGCCGGCGTACCAGGCCGATCCGCCGCTCAACTACTACGAGACCAAGTCGCCACTTCGCATCGCCAAGGGCGACACCATTCGCCTCGATTGCGACTACGCCAATACCTCCACCGACGAGATCCGCTTCCCCCGAGAAATGTGCGTGATGGAAGGGTTCTACTTCCCCGGAACGTCGGATATCGAATGCGCCGACGGCCGCTGGCTCGAGCCCTGACCCGATGATGCTCTCCCGCTCGAGTCTGGTGATCGGTGGCGCCGCGCTCCTGGCGTTCGTTCTCTCGCCGATCGGCTGCAGCAGCGCCGATGCCGTGGTGGACGACGCTCCGGACGCGGCGCGCCCCGGACGTGGGAAGGAGGGCGGAGCCGGCCCGGCCGCCGAGGACACGTGTCCATACAGCGGTGAACCGGTGGACGTATCGCCCTTTGCCAAGTGCAAGGACGGCGGACGATGTATTCCCACCGGCGCGATACCCGAGAAGGAGCGCTCGCGGCTCTCGCCCTGTCCTTCTGGCTTCTGCGTTCCGGAGAAGATCATCGTAGCCGGCGGGGTGTACTTGCCGACCGCCTGCCACGGCCTCGCGGGTGGCGAAGGTCGCTGCATCAGTACCGTGTTCCCCGACGTCGAGCAGGAGAAGGACTCCCTGCCGCGAGACGTGTGCGACGCCAACGAGCGCTGCTCGCCCTGCTACAACCCGGTCGACGGCACCGACACCGGCGCCTGCCGCTCCGTGCCTTGCGACCGCCCCAAGGAAGCGCGCACCGTCTTCGGCGGCTGCTGCAAGAGCAACGGCGTCGACCGCGGACGCTGCATTCCCGAGATCACCATGCCGCCCGACGGCAAGAAGGGTCTCGAGAAGAAGGAGTGCGAGAACGGCGCGCTCTGCGTGCCCAACGAGCTCGTCACCAACGCGCCGACCTCTCCCTGCGAGGCCAAGCCGCTCACCGGGGTGATCACCGGCAAGTACACCGGCGTGTGCCTGAGCGAGTGCATTCCCCGGGACTTCCTCGGGCAAATCGGCACCGCCCAGGGCAACTGCGCGAGCGGCTTCTTCTGTGCGCCCTGCAAGGAGCCGCTGACCGGAAAGGCCACCGGCGCTCCGGGATGCCCTCCGTGATCGGCGTCCGGCGCGCAGCCTTCGTATGTGCATTCTGCACGCTTATCGCCGCCTGCAGCAGCTCACCCGGCGCCGCCCCCAGCGACGCCGGAGCCCCCGGCTGCGCGACCTACGCGGTCCCCACATCGTTCGCCCCGGCCGCCGCCGTGAGCTTCGAGCGCGACGTGTTTCCGTTGTTCGCCAAGAGCTGCGCCTTCTCCGCCTGTCACGCGCTCGCGAACAAGCGGCTCTATCTCGGGGGGAGCGATCCCGCAGCGGCACGTGCGGCGCTGGTGAACGTGGCTGCCTCGGCTGCACCCACCTTGCACCTGGTGGAGCCGGGTGATCCGGCCAAGAGCTTTCTTCTGCACAAGCTCGACGGCGACGCCTGCACCCTCGTCGGGACCTGCAAGGACGGCGACTGCGGCGACACCATGCCGCCCCAAGGCGAGCTCCTGCCGGTGGCCTCGCGCGACCTGGTGCGACGATGGATAGCCCAGGGCGCCAAGTAGCCGTGCTACCTGTGGGCACGTGACGCGACCTATCCCGCTCTTTTCGTCCCTCGTGCTCCTCGGTGCGTGCGCTGCCACCGCGCAACCGGCGTCGGGTGGCGCTGCGCCGCTGGCACTTCCGGTCGCCACGGTGGAGACCATCCCGGTGCCGGCACCGTCGACCGTGCCCGAGCTCGACGCCGGAAGGGCTGCGATCCCTTCGCCGGACGCAGCGCCGCCGGGCGACAACGCAGCCCTTGCGGTCTCGCCCGCGTGTCGTGGCACGACGCTGAGCCTCGACGCGATCCTCGCGCGCAAGGACTGCGACGTCCTCTTCCACCAACGCGAGCTCCCCGCGCCGAGCGCCACGTCCATCACCCTCTCCGCGGCTGCGGCGGCGCCCGCCGTGCCCCGAGCCGGCAAGACCACCATCGTGCTCACCATGACCAACGCGAGCCCCGCCCCGGTCGCCTTCGACGTCGACCTTGCCTGCGGTGAGGCAGTGGCCTTTCCCACCGAGGTATTCGACGCCAAGGGCAATCGCGCCGACTACCTGTTCGGTGGCTGCGGCGGCATCGCCATGGGCTGCGAGCGCAAGGTCGTGCGCGTCGCCCTCGAGCCGGGGGGAACGGCCACCAAGAACCTGGCATTTCGTCCCACCGTCACGCGCCTCACCAAAGGGTGTAGACCTCATCGTGGCGGCCGCCTTCTCGTCTTCCGTGGCGGCTTGGGTGTGATGTCCACGACGTTGGCGAGCACGTGAACTTCGCTCTGGTACGTCGCGGCAAGCAGAGCCCATGCTTGA
>JABFRG010000627.1 GCA_013141295.1 Polyangiaceae bacterium | reverse complement strand
CGGGCGGCTGCAGCACCTCGGGGTCGACCTCCGGGTCCATGGGAGGCTCGCTCTTGCTCCTCGGCCTCACGCTGCTCGCGGCACGCCGCAACCGCCGCACCCACGCCTGATTCTCAAAGCGGCGTGGGCGTCGCATCGGGCGCCGCATCGGTGTCGGCGTCTGGCGAGGCATCGGGACCGGCGTCCGACGCGTCTGCATCCGGCGCGCGGGCGTCGGTTGCGTCGGGCGCGGCATCGCTGGTCGGATCGGGCTGATACTCGGGCCCAACCGCCAGATCGCCCATCATCTCGCCGCCCCCCACAAGGTTGCAGGCCTGAAGCGCAAAGGGCGTCGCCACCGCAGCCACCGCCAGCAGGGCGCGGCGCCCGCGCAGCAGCAAGCTCGCCGGGATGAGCCCATCGTCCTTGCGGAACACCACCCGGCCGAAGCGGTCGTACACGTAGCGAACGCACAGGTCCTCGTTGCGCGCCTGCCGTACCAGCGCGGTGGCCTCGGCCTCGCTCAGCGCCGAGAGGTCGCGGACCACCTTCTTGCAGTCGCCACAGAACCGGCCTCCATCGGCGGGCGTCATCTTCCGCCAGTCGAGGTGGCAGGGGGTTCCCACCGGGATGTTGCGCTTGTCCATGCAAGCCCTCTCCGCAAGCGACGAGCCACAGGGACCGCGCAAGCGAAAGCGCAGCCTCCCGCGTGAACGGAGCGCCGATCCAATGATCCCGCGGTCGCCCGACCTGGCACAGTTGACACACCGAACGCTAGCGACTGGAGGCCACCAGCTCCAGGATGGCGCCGCCGTACTTCTTGGCGATGGCCGCACCCACACCGGGGCAGGCCCGGAGCGCGTCGAGATCGCGCGGGCGTGCCTCGGCGATCTGGTCGAGCACGCGATCGGAGAGGATGCGGAAGGCGGGCACCTGGGTGCTCTTCGCCGTCTGACGGCGCCAGTCGCGGAGCGCGCCGTGGAGCTGCGAGAGATCTTCCTGCACCCCGCGGCGTCGCTTTGGGCGCACGGCCTTCTCCTCCGCCGGCGCGGGAGCCGAGGGCTTGGCCCCGGAGCCGCGGGCAACGCGCAGCGTGGGCGAGGCCGATGGGAGCGATGCACCTTCGCAGGCGCGCACGCGCACGAAGGAGATGCGCTCACCGTCCTTCTCGAAGCTCGCCACCTCGGTGCTGAGCACGCCCGCACGGACCATGGCATCGACGATGTGGCCGAAGGCGTCGCGGGCGAGCGGCTCCAGGGCACGCGCCAGCTGACCCATGCTGCGGCTTTTGCCGCCGAGCTCGCGCAGGATGCGGCCGGCGGCCTCCTCTTCCATCGCCGAGGCTGCGCCGAACTCCCGGGCGATGCAGATGTCGGGATCGCAGCCGTCGCAGATGCCGCAGCCCTCGCCGCTGTCGTTGCGATCGCCGAAGTGCTTCACCATGGCCACCATGCGGCAACCGGAGCCCTCGGCGTAGCGCACCATCGAAGACAGCTGCGCGAAGCGCGCGGCGCGCTGGGCGGCGTAGGGCCCCGCGAACTTGGCGTCGCTCGCGTACACGTCGTCGTCGGTACCGAAGGTGATGCCGTTGTGGACCCAGAGCTGCTCGAGGGTGCGCTCGAAGGTCTCCTCGTCGAGGTCGAGCTTGTGCTGCAGCGCTTGCCGGTCCATGGGCCCGTGGCGAAGGAGCTTGTGCGCCCGCATCAGTACGTCGAGCTCCGGGTAGCTGCGCCCCAGCAAGAACTCGTGGGTGCGCTTGTCGCCGTAGCCGTAGAGCAGCACCGCGTGGGCCGGGGCGCCGTCGCGGCCGGCGCGGCCGATCTCCTGGTAGTAGCCCTCGACGCTGGCCGGCAGGCCCGCGTGCACCACCGTGCGAACGTCGGCCTTGTCGATGCCCATGCCGAACGCCACGGTGGCCACCACCACGTCGATGTCGCCGCGTGAGAAGCCCATCTGCACGCGTTCGCGCTCGTCCTTGGCGAGGCCCGCATGGTACGGCGCCGCTCGATGCTTGCGCGCGAGCTCGGCCGCCAGCACCTCGGTGTCGCGGCGGGCGTTGGCGTACACGATGGCGGGCCGGCGGGCCTCCGGGGCGAGAATGGCCCGCAGCGCTTCGCCGCGCCGCGAGGGCACCAGCGGCAAGGCCTCGATGTGGAGGTTCTCGCGACGGAAGCCGCGAATGAACCGCGCCGCCTGGCCGATGCCCAGCTGCTTGGCGATGTCGTCTTGCACTTCGGGCGTGGCGGTGGCCGTGAGCGCCACCACCGGGGCCGGGCGAAACAGCGGGAGGCGCGCGCCGAGCATGCGGTACTCGGGGCGAAAGTCGTGGCCCCACTGGCTGATGCAGTGGGCCTCGTCGACGGCCACGAGCGACAGCGGCCGCTTGGCGAGCATCTCCGGAAACCCGGGCACCGCCAGCCGCTCCGGCGCGATGAAAAGGAACGCGATCTCTCCGCGCAGGTACTTGCGGCACACCTCGCGCGACTCCGCACGATCGAGGCCCGAGTGGATGCGCTCGGCGGCGACGCCCACGGCGCGAAGCTTGTGCACCTGATCTTCGATGAGCGAGAGGAGCGGGCTGATGACCAGCGTGGTGCCGCCGCGGGCAAGCCCCGGGAGCTGGTAGCAGAGCGACTTGCCGGCGCCGGTGGGCATCACCAGCAGCACGTCTTCGCCCCGCGCCACGGCGCGGCACACGTCTTCCTGCGAAGGCCGGAACGCGGCGTGTCCGAAGACATCGCGGAGCAGAGGAAGGAGACGGGCTTCGGGCATGACGCAGGGAACGGACGTATAGTGGTTTTCGCCTGCCTCGGCTTCCCGAAGCAAGCGTCAATTCGGCGCAGAGAGCGAATAGTTGCTCCGAGCGCATGATAAAGAACGCGGCCGGTGCGTCGTCTTCTCTCCCTCGCCGGTCCGGGCATAGGCCTGCTCGCTGTCGGCATCGCCGCCGCCGCGGAGCCCCGGCAGACCACGTCGGCGCTCAGCTGGGTACGGCTGCCGGGCGCCGAGTCGTGCATCGCAGCGCCGGAGCTCAGCACCCGGGTGGAGGCCCGGCTCGGTCGCAGCGCGATCGTCTCGCCGAGCGCCGCGGATCTCTCCATCGAGGGGCGCATCGAGCGCAAGGGAGGCCGCTTTCACGCGGTGGTGAGCGGCACGCGGCGCGATGGCACGGCCATCGGCACCCGCGAGCTCGACGGCGCCGACTGCCGCGGCATGGACGATGGGCTGGTGCTGGTGCTGGCGCTGATGATCGACCCCGATGCTTCGCTCGCGCCCCGTGCGCCGGCCGCCAAGGAGCCGGCGCCGCCGGAGATCGTGCGCGAACGGATCATCATCCGCGAGGTGCACGAGGTGCGCGAGACGCCGGCGCCGGAGAAGGTCGCACCTGCGCAGACGCCATGGGGTCTCGACGGTTTCGCCGAGGGGGGGCTGGCGCTCGGTCGCGTTCCCGGCGCCGCGCCCGCGCTCGGCGCAGGCCTGACACTGGTGCCGCCGCACTTCGTGCCGCTGGAGCTGGCGCTGGGTCTGGTGCCCGAAGGATCGCTCGAGAGCCGTGGTCGCGCCGTGAGCTTCTGGTCCATCGATGGCCAGCTGCGGGTGTGCCCGGCGCTGGTGCTTCGGCCCCGGCCGCGCCCCTTCGCGCTGGAGGCGAGCGCGTGCCTGGGACTCCGCGTGGGAACGCTTTCGGCCAAGGGCACCGGCTTCGACGTGAACCTCGATGGCTCCCGCGGTCTCGTGGATGCGGTCGCGGCAGCGCGGCTCCGGGCCACCATCGTGGGCCCGCTCTTCGCGTTCGCATCGGTGGGCCTGGGCGCGCCGCTCGTCCGGCAGCGGATCCTCGCCACCGGCGCCGGGGGCGCCATCGAAACGCTTTACG
>JABFRG010001082.1 GCA_013141295.1 Polyangiaceae bacterium | reverse complement strand
GGCGAGCACGATCGCATCTAGCCATTGGATAGATGTATCTTGTCGCTGTCAACATCGCATCATGGCCGCCCGCCCCAAAGACAGCTACCACCACGGCGATCTCCGCGCCGCGCTCCTCGCCGCCCTCGGCGACATCCTCCGTGAAGACGGCGTCTCCGACATCTCGTTTCGCGAGGTCGCCCGGCGCGCCGGTGTCTCCCACGCAGCCCCGGCGCACCACTTCAAGACCCGCACCGGCCTCCTCACCGCCTACGCCGCCCTCGGCTTCGAGGCGCTCGGCCGCGCCATGGAGGAAGAGGCCGCAGGCGTGCTCGACCCACGCCATCGGCTCGCCGCCGTCGGGCGTGGCTACGTGTCGTTTGCTGCGCGCCACGACGCCCAGTTCCTTCTCATGTTCCGCGCCGGCGATGTCGACCCCCGAGACCCGGCCTTCATGGCCGCCAACGCCCGCGCCCATGCGGTGCTGCGGGAGGTGGTGATGGCCTGCGCGGAGCAGGGGCATCTCGACAAGGAGCGCGCCCGAGACCTGGCGGTGGCCGCGTGGTCCCTCGTCCATGGTCTTGCCGCGCTGTGGATCTTCGGGGCCTTCGACTGGCGAACCCGCGAGCCCAGTGAAGTGGACGCGCTGGCCGCTCGCGTCACCGATCTCTTCGTGGAGGGCGTGCTCGGCGCTCCGGTCCGCAAGGCTCCGCGCAAGCGCGCCCCCCGCCGCGCGTAACGTGCGCCGGACGCACCGAGGGCGCGCCAGGGTGACCCGGTCGCGCCCTCGTATCCGTCCGCGATGCGCCTCAGAGGCAGGCGTTATCGACGCAGTCCTTGCCGCCGGTGCAGTCGGCCTTCTTCACGCACTGCGGGTTGGCCTCCGCAGCCGTGCGGCAGACGGAGTCCTTGCCGCAGTAGCCGATGCGGCTGTCGATGGACCGGCAATACGCGTCGGTGGTGCAGGTGAACTTGCAGTACCCGCCCAGGCAGGTCCGCGGGCTGCCGCCGCCGCTGTTGCACTGGGTGTCGTCGGTGCAGTTGGGCTTGGGCCGCGTGTCCGGGACGCACGCGCCCTGGTTGCAGTAGCGCCCGTTGCCGCACTGCGCGTCGGCGGTGCAGGCCTGGGTGCAGCTGCCGCCGACGCACTTGGGCGTGCTACCGGAGCAGGCCGTATCGTCGGTGCAGTTGGTGGTGGGCACGTCGGGAATGCATGCACCCTTCACGCAGCTGTAGCCGCTGCTGCAGCCGGCGGTATCGCAGGAGGCGACGCACTGGCCGTTCGCGCACAGCTTGCCGGTCTCGCACTCGCTCGTGAACTGGCACACGTCCTTCTTCGGGGTGCAGGCGCCGTTCTGGCACACCGCGTTGGTGCCGCACTCGGCGTCGGCGGTACACGTGCAGGGTCCGCTGGTGCCGCCGCAGGCCTGGCACTTGCCACCCACGCAGACCGAGCTCGCCCCGCAGTCGGCCTTGGTGGTGCACTCCTGGGTGACCGGGTTGGTCGAGGGCGGCGCGCAGGTGCCGGCCTTGCACACCTCGCCCTTGGCGCACTCGGTGTCTGCCTGGCACTTCGCGGAGCACCCGAGGCTCGTACAAATTTGCCCCGCGGGGCAGCTCGCGTTGCCGGTGCACTTGTTCTTGGTGGGCGGGTTCACCGTGGTGCAACCGTACCCATCGCAGGTGAAGCACCCGGTGGCGTCGCAGTAATAGCTCTCGTTCCGAGGACCGCAGCCGCTGTTCCAGAGAACCACGCCGAGCGCAGAGGATACGAGGAAGCCGGCCACGCGAAGGGAGGTCATGGGATACAGATCCTTTCGGAACGAGGGTATGCGCGTCCCGTGCCAACGAGCGCGGGTCCCATGGTAGCCCGGATTGCCGCAGAATCGAACCGGCGCGACAGCCCCGACGCCCCCGTTGTGCGATCCCGGCGCCGGTCCCGGTGTGACTTTTGGTTTACGCCCATGCGGGGCGATCCGTCCCGGCTCCGGCGGAGCTGGCGGCCCGCCACGCCGCCCGACCCCACCTGGGAGGGGGCCCGTGGTCGGGATTCCTTGACCCGAAGGGCCCAATTGACTACCGGCTATCGGCCATGAGTTCCGTCTTTCGAACCTGGTTCGCCGTCCTTGCGACGCTCATTCTCCTCACCGTGTCCGGCGTTGCCCGGGCGGAGGTGAAGGTCGCCGTCGTGGACGTGAACCGCGCCGTGGCCCAGACTGAAGACGGCCTCCGCGCTGCCGCCACGCTGAAGAAGGTCTTCGATAGCAAGCAGCAGGAGCTCAACAAGCGCCAGAACGATCTCCAGAAGCAGCGCGAGGACATCGAGAAGCAGGCCAAGGTCATCTCGAAGGAAGCCCTCCAGAAGCGCATGGAAGAGTGGCAGCGCCAGATGATGGAGCTCCAGGCGATCTTCGTCGAGTACAACAAGGAGCTCGAGAAGAAGCAGAAGGAGCTCACCGACCCCATCATCGAGAAGATGGTGGCCATCGTGAAGCGCATCGCCACCACCGACGGCTACGACGTCGTGCTCGAGAAGCAGGCGGCCGCGTACGTTCGCTCCGACCTCGACCTCACCGACCGCTGCATCACCATGTACAACGGTGGCGCCTCGGGCGGCGCTGCGCCCAAGGGCACCGCCCCGGCGCCGACCGCGCCCGCCCCCAAGAAGTAAGCATGCCGGTCCCCATCGCGTCGCGGTCCCTGGAGGAGCTCGCAGGCCGCCACGGCGGCGTCGTGCGGGGCGACGTTCGGGCCATCGTGCGGCGGCTCGCCCCGGTGGAGCGCGCGCAGGCGGGTGAGCTCGCGCCGGTGCTGGCGCCGCGCTACGTCGCTGCGGCCATCGAGGCGCTGGGGCGCGGCGCGAGGCTCCTGGTCGATGCCAAGCTCGACGTGGGAACGCTGCACGATACACCTTCCGGCACATCCATCTGGACCCATCCGCAGGCGGCCTGGGCGCTCCTCGAGCTGCTCCGCTACGCCGATGTGCCCAACACGCCCGCCGAGGTGGGGAAGGGGAGCGAGGTCCACCCCACGGCCATCCTCGAGCCGCGCACCGTCATCGGCAAGAACGTCTATGTGGGCCCCTACGCCGTCATCGGACGCCCGGGCTTCGGTTTCGTGCCCGGTCCCGACGGCGCCATGCACGCGCTGGTGCACGCGGGCGGCGTGGTCCTGGAAGACGACGTTTACCTGGGGAGTCACGTCACCGTCGACGCGGGCACCCTAGAGCCGACGATCCTGCGGCGCGGGGTCAAGGTCGACTCGCACGTGCACATCGGCCACAACTGCGACGTCGGCCCCGGGACACTCATCGCCGCCCAGAGCGGGCTCGCCGGCTCGGTCGTGGTGGGGCGCAACGTGCTCATCGGCGGCCAGGCCGGTATCGCCGATCACGTCCACGTGGGCGACGGCGCGCGCATCGCAGCCAAGAGCGGCGTCATCGGCGACGTCCCGGCGAAGAGCATCGTGGCCGGCTATCCGGCGGTGGCGCGCGCACGCTGGCTCCGCGGCATCGCCGAGCTCTATCGCGACACCGACCCTCTCCCGGAAATTCCGAGCGTTCCGCCCGAGACCGAATGACCGCGCGGGTTCACCCTTCGGCGGTGATTGATCCCGGCGCGACGCTGGGCGCGGACGTGGTGGTGGGACCCTTCTGCGTGGTGGGGGCGGGCGCGGTGCTCGGCGCGGGCACCGAGCTCATGGGCCACGTCTGGGTAGGGCCCCGAACCATCCTCGGGAAGCGCAATCGCGTGTTCCCGTTCGCGGTCCTCGGCGCCGCCCCGCAGAGCCGCGCACCGTCCGCCGAACGCGCGCTCGTGGTCGGTGACGGCAACGTATTCCGGGAGCACGTCACCGTGCACACGGGCACCGTGCAAGACA
>JABFRG010000799.1 GCA_013141295.1 Polyangiaceae bacterium | reverse complement strand
CGTAGTAGAGAATGGTGTGGGCGGTGGAAACGGCGCCGGCCCAAGGATACGGTCGGAGAGCCCAGCCTTCGGAGAGGCCGGCCAGTTGCTCGTCCACGTCGGCCCGCTCGTCGTCGGACTTCCACGGGGTCTCGGGCGCGAAGAAGATGCCGAGGCCCAGGTCATCGCCCGAAAGCTCCCAGGTCTCGCGGATGCCGAACTTGGCCGGCTCCTGCGCCACCAGCGAACCGTGGGTGAGCCCGAACTCGCCAACGATGTATACTGCAAGTTTCTCCCGGCGCTCCGCCAGGAAGGCCAGGGTGTCGAGGGCCTCGTCGTGGGTCTCGGTGGGAAACTCGGTGAAGCACATGGCCTCGGCGGCGATGCCGGCTTCGGTCAGGTGGTCCATCACGTCGCTCACCACCTCGATGGGCGCGCCCTTGTCGATGAGCTCGAGCACCCGCGGCGAGCCGGACTCGACGCCCAAGGCGCACGCGACGGCCCCGGCCTTGCGCAGCACGTCGGCGCGCTCCTGGGTCAGGTACTTCTCGGGCTTGAGGTCGGTGGCCCAGCGGATGTCGAGGCCCGCGTCGATGATGCCCTGCGCGAGCTTCACCAGCGTCTTGGGCGCCACCGAGTCTTGCGAGAAGTAGAAGTGATGCGTCTTGTACTTCTCCTTGAGACCCTGGAGGTGCGACGTCATGCTGGCGAGGCCGCGCTCGCGGTAGGTGGCAGTGCCCACTTCCGCCAGGCCGTAGTGGCAAAAGGTGCACTTGCCCCAGTAGCAACCGCGGGTGGGGTCGTAGGGGAGCACCAGCTTGGGGGCCAGATACAGGTCGAGCGGCAGGCCGTCGAAGTCCGGGGGCGGGAGCACCTTGAGGTCTTCCATGCCGTGGCCGGCGAGCCACCGCGCGCCCATGAGCCGATCGCGCACCACCACGTTTGCGCATTCCCGGAGCGGGCGGCCTTCTTCGAGCGCGCGCACCAGTGCCAGCAGCGTGTGCTCGCCTTCGAAGACGCAGGCGGAGTCGAAGGGACCGAGGGCTCGCGCCAGCCGGTGCCCGGTGAGGCGGATGAGCATCTGGGTGATGCCGGGGCCGCCGCAGGTGACGTGCACCTCCGGGAGCGCGCGCTTGATCTTCTGCGCGAAGGCGTAGGCCGGCTGGAGCTGCCCGGGGAAGCACACCGAGAGGCCGACCACGCCGACCTTGGCGTCGCGCAGCCGCGGGATGAGTGTATGTTCCACGTAGTCGTCGAAGGGGTCGGCGCCGGGCTTTCCGGCCAGCTCCACCTCGTCCATGGTGGTGAGCCCGAAGGGCGTGCGGTAGGCGGTAAAATCCAGGTGCAGCGGGTGGTGCGTCGCCGACACCACGCGCAGGGCGGCGTCGATGGTGGCCACCGCCGAGGCGTAGGCGTCGGGATCGTGGAACGTCGCCTCGCTGCGCAGCGTGGCCTTGGCCTGGGCAATGCCCTCGGGAATGGCGTGGGCCTCGGCGCGAGCGCGCACCAGCGCTGCGTACTCCAGCTGCTCGGTGTGGCTCAGGCCCTCTTGCCCATCGAGCACCGCGAGGCGGGCCTCCAGGCGATCGCGCAGGGCTACCAGCGGCGCCTCGCGGAGCAGCGCGTCGAAGGCCTCGATGTTGGCATCGACCGGCAGCACCTCGACGCCATTTTCCCGCAGAAACGCCGCGATGGTGGGAATCGCCAGATACGGGGCGGTGGGGTCGCAGGTGGGCGGGTAAACGAGCGCAACACGCATGGGACTGCCGCTGTAGCACGGGACCGGGCAAATGCTCGTTTCTCGGCGGAAAACCGAGGAGGCGCAACCTTCCGAGACCTCGCTATCGCCGCAGCGGTTCGCTCCCGGATGGGCTCTTCGAGCAGCCCCGTCGGTGATACGTTGCGACAATCATGAGCTACCTTGGGAATCTGCACGTCGAGCGGTTCAAGTCCCTTCACGACGTTTCGGTTGACCTTGGCCGCGTGAACGTCTTCATCGGCGCGAACGGGGCAGGAAAGTCAAACCTCCTCGAGGCCCTTGGAATCTTGAGCGCAGCGGCGTACGGCAGCGTCGACGATCAGACGCTGCTCCGACGCGGCGTGCGGCCGGGCGTGCCAAGAATCTACAAGTCAGCCTTCCCCAACGCCACGAAGGACCCGTCCATCCGGCTGACGGCTACCTCGGAGGGAGGCTCACGCTTCTTCATAGCGATCCAGAATCAGGGCAAGGTTCCGAGACCCTACTGGAGCTTCAGCCACGAGCGGATCGAAGACGGCGACGGTCGTTCGTGCGCGTCGCGCGGGCCGAAGGCCGGGTCAGCTAGTGTTGCCGGCCAAAAAGTTCGGGACGAGCGGAGCCGTAGCCTTGCACTTCACGTGCGGGCGAACTTGGATGTTCCGGCCCAACTCCGAACTTTCCTCGATGCGCTGGATGACTTCTCAATATTCTCCGCTGTAACTCCGGTCCTGCGGGGGATCGCTCCTGACACAGCGCCGCGTGTCCCGGTCGGGCTCTTCGGAGGTGGCCTTGCGGAAGCCGTGGATGCCATGACGGCCTCCGCGTCTAAGAATTTCAAGAAGCGAGCCTTAGCCCTCATCGATTGGGCCGACACATTCGACGTCGGTCCTCCTTCACGCGAGCTCATCGCTTCGAGCGTACCCGCCATGCGGTCCGTGATTCGATTTCGCGACGCCTACATGAAAGCGAAGGCAGAGCTCTCGGCCTATGATGCGAGTGAGGGGGCGCTTTTCGTCATGCACCTTTTGGTGTTGGCGATGCACCCGCAGTCGCCTCGACTGCTAGCGGTGGACAACTTCGATCAGGCGCTCAACCCCGCGCTCGCTCGCGAGCTCGCGAGGGTTTTCGTTGAGGAAACGTTGCACAACAAGCGTCAGGTACTCCTCACCACCCACAATCCCCTCGTACTCGACGGTCTACCACTCGACGACGATCGGGTACGTCTCTTCCGAGTAGAGCGCCGCGGCGATGGGAAGACGGAAGTGCGTCGCGTCCCGGTCAAGGATCTTGCAGCGCTCAAGAAACAGCACGGTCAGCATGCACTGAGTCGGCTGTGGACGGATGGCAGGCTAGGGGGGCTTCCACGTGTCCGCGCGCTCTGAGAGGAAGCGGAGCTCGGCCTCCGCGTCGCCGTTCGTGATCGGCGTGGTATGCGAGGGGTCTACGGATCTGGTGATCTTGCGAGAAATTGCCCAGTCCGTGCTGGGGGAGATCGACTGCCGTCCGCTTCAACCGTTGGTGGATGAGCTCGATAGGCAGGTGCCAGGCGGGAAGTCCGGATGGACCGAGGTACGCGCGTGGTGTCAGCGAGTTGAGCAGTTCTCGGACTATTTCGACCCGCTAGTTGGAGACCCGTTCGACGCGCTCCTTATTTGCATGGACCTAGATATCGCTATCCGTGCGGGAATTCAAAAGGCGCCAGAAAATCTCGCATCTTACGATGCAACGGCGCTTTGTAGTGTGGTGAAGACTTGGCTGCCCGCGCCCATCCATAAGCATGTCATCATTGCGATCCCAGTTATGTCGACCGAGGCCTGGATCGTCGCGGCGCTATTCCCGAAGGAAAAGAGACCTGAGCATGTGCTTGACCCTGCCCAGATGCTCGTGAAGAAGGGCAAAATCGAGCAGGGGAAGGCTGGACCATGGAAACGATCGAAGGAGTATCGGGTCTTCTCAAAAGTGGTCGTGGACAGGCTTTCGCGCGTCCGGGATGAGTGCCACGAAGCCAATCGACTGGGTGTAGATCTTATCCTGGCCTGAAAATCTGAGGAATTTCCGAGGCGCGCGGGGTGTTCGCCCGGCATGATCAAGCGCAACGGAGCACGCGTCGTTCGTCCGGACATAGAGCGAGCCCTTCGGGC
>JABFRG010000937.1 GCA_013141295.1 Polyangiaceae bacterium | reverse complement strand
GCGCCGAGCCGGGCGAGACCGTCGTGGCATGCAGGGGCCTTCCCGAAGGGGGCGGCGCCAGCGCCACCAACGTCTCCTGGTTCGCGGTCACGCCGCTGCCCGCGAAGTCGCCACCCGCGGCGGCGCCGAGACCCACCGCCGCCGGCTGGGTCCGGCGCACGCGGTCGATGGTCGAGAGGGTCCCCAGCGGCAGATCCTGCAGCGTTGCTCGCAGCTCGGCGCGCATGGCGCGCGCACTGGGAAAGCGCGAGTCGGGCGACTTCGCCAGCGCACGCATGCACACCGAAGCGAGCGCCGGGTGAGCCGGAAAGTGGGTGCGCGGATCGACCGGGGTCGCCGTAACCTGCTTCATCACCATCTCTTCCTGGGTGGTGGCTTCGAAGGGCGTGCGCCGGGTGAGCATCTCGTAGAGCACCGCGCCGAGTGAATAGAGATCGCTGCGCGCGTCGGGCTTGTGACCCTGCGCCTGTTCCGGCGACATGTACGCGGGCGTTCCCAGGATGGCACCCACCGAGGTCAGGTTGGGGCGCACGTCGACGTTCTGCGGCTGCAGCGTCGAAGGCACCTCGGCGGCCAAGGAGTCCATCATGCTCGCGATGCCGAAGTCGCAAACCTTCACGGTGCGCGTGGGGTTTCCCTCGTCGTCCATCCCTTCCAGCAGCAGGATGTTCTCGGGCTTGAGATCCCGGTGCACGATGCCCGCGTCGTGGGCCACCGCCAGCGCCGAGAGCACCTGGCTCAAGATGTCGACCGTGTCCTGCTGCGAGAAGGGCGCCTCCATGCCGATGGCGTACTCGAGGGTACGACCGGCCACGTACTCCATGACCAGGTAGAGGAGCCCGTCGGGTTCCTCGCCGAAGTCCGAGACGTTGATGGAGTTGGGGTGCCCGAGCCGCGACGCCGCCAGCGCCTCTCGATGAAACCGCGCCACGAAGGAGCGATCGGTGGCCAGCTCCCCGCGCATGACCTTGATGGCCACCACCCGATCGAGGGCCACTTGCCTTGCGCGGTACACCGCCCCCATGGCGCCCCCGCCGAGGAACGACTCGACCAGGTATTTCCCGGCGATGGTGCGGTGAAGGAGGGGGTCTTGGCTCATCGTCAGCCTCGCGGGCCTGCCGGCACCGAGCGCACCTGCTCGCGCAGCACCACGCCGTCCTGGGCCATCTGGGTGGCGGTGACGTCGATCAGTAGATCGGAGAATCTGTATTCTACACCTGTTTGGCGAAGCGGTCCGCCCAGGTAGGCGGCGGTCGCTTCGCCCCATTGCCGGTGCGGCGCGCCGTAGGCAACGACTTGTGCGTCGCGAACGCGAGCGAGCTCCTTCGCTGCCGTCTCGCCGTCGAGCCCGTAGCGAACGCGATCGAGCCCCACCAGCACGTGCTGCGGGGTGAACCGCGCGACGAGCTCCTCACGGTCGGCGAAGGTGCACCGCACGAGCGCCCCGTCCGCCTCCTCCGCGCAGCTTCCCCGTCGCGCCGAGGCCGTCGCCAGGAGCTCGCTCTCGGTGGTGCGGTCGAGCGCGAACCCCATGGCGACGCGGGTCGGGGCTGCCGCGGCGGCGGTCCCTCGCACCGCCTGCAGCGCCGGCGCCCGCGCCGACTCCAGCGCTTCCGGCGAGGCATGACCCATCGGGCATACGCTGCCGCGGCGAACCAGCCAGGTGTGTGCGCCGGCAGCCGTCGCCAGCACGCCCAGCACCGCGGCCGTAGCCATCAGGCGCCTCACCCGCCGCCTCCCGCGTCGCACACCCGGGCGTTGCCGGGGGCGGAGTTGGTGACGATGTCGCCGCGCAAGCCGAGGAGCGAGGGGGCGATGGAGTCGATGTCCGCCTGCGCGACGCCGTCCTTTTGCAGCACCACGACCAGGTCTTGCACCAGCGCATCGAAGTCGGCGCCGCGGATCGAGAGCCCCTTGTGCGAGGTCTTCATGTCGCGGCACTCGGCTCCGGCGTTGTCCACGTCGTAGCGAATGTCCGGGCAGCGCATGACCACCGCCACCTGCTTCACCAGGCAGTCGTACAGGTGCGCCTGCCGCTCCGGCGTGAGCCCGGTGAAGAAGCGACTCACCCGACAGTCGGCCACCAGCGCGCCGAAGAGGTCGGCCACCACCTTCTCCATGGTCGCGTAGCCGCCGTACTTGGTGCAGAGCGGGGGCCCGCGATCGGCATCCGGCTCACCGCTATCGCCCACGGTCGCGCTGTCGCTGGTGGCGTCGGCGTAGGCTCCCGCGTCGGCCCCGGTCGGCTTGGCGGCGTTGGGGTTGTCGATGTAGCAGCCGACGCCGATGAGCGACGCCACCGCCGTCGCCACCACGGCTCCTGCTATTCGTTTCCAGGTCGGCCTCTCCATCCGGGTCTCCTTCGAATCGTGCATCGCAGTCAACTTCCCCCATTCGCGTACGAGCCGGACAGCGCCGTGTTTCGCGCGCCTCGCAGTTTGGTAAGACCCTTGCATACGTTGCCGTTTCCCGACCACGGTGTGGGCCTCGCTGCCGTATCGTCGCGGGCATCGGCCTTGCCTACGTCTGGGGTGTCGCCTTCGACTCACCCGCAAATCGCCTCTGGAACCCTCGCCCGCCATGACATCTCCGTCTCGCCTGTGCCGCACCGTGCTGATCCTGTCGACGTTCGGCGCACTACTGACTGCGGGCGCCTGCTCGCCGGCCGCGCCGGTCACTACCTGCGACGAAGCCGATCTCGTGGTCGGTCTGGTCGCGCAGGACCAGTTGATCCCGCAGCTGGAGCGCTACGAGATCACCGCGACCGATGCCCGCGGCCCCCTCGCCAAACAGGTTTGGGACACGACATCGGTGACGCCTCCATTTCCCGCCGAGCTGGCGCTCAAGGCCCGCGCCGATGCGCCGCTGACGGTGCGGGTCGAAGGTTTTGCCGGGGCGCTCCGCGACGGCAACGATCCGGCGCCGCCTCCCCCCGGCCTCCGGTCGACCATCGTGCGCACGGCGGTGGTGACCCCCGGCTGTGGACCCAAGCGCCTCTTGCGCATGCGCCTCGAGTCGAGCTGCGCCTCGGACACTTCCGGCGGCCTCGCGTGCGGCGCTACGCAAACGTGCTCTGCCGGAACCTGTGTGAGCAGCACCGTGGCCCCGACCACGCTCGAGACCTACGCGTCCAACTGGCCGCAGACCGAGCCGGACAGCTGCAGCAAGCCGAGCGGCGGGCCTCCGCAGGTCTTCGTGGGCACCGGACAGACCGACTACCTCGCGCTCGCCTCCGGCGCCGAGGTGCGCGCCGAGACCGGTCCCCAAGGCGGGCATCACATCTGGATCGCGGTGCGCATGACGCAGCTGAACCAGAACGGCACCACCATCACCATCACCGGCGTCCAGCCGGACACCGGGCTCAAGGCGCCTCGCACCAGCGTGGTGTTCTCCTTCGAGCCCGACGAGGGCGGCTTCTGCAAGGTGTACGGCATTCGCTATCAGCTCGACGCCGAGGGGCAGGCCATCGAGAGCTTCCTGGGCCATCCCCTCGACGTCACCGCCGAGCTGCGCGATCGCACCGGGCGCGTGGTCTCGGCCACCACGCATCTGCGGGTGGCCACCACGCTGCTCTGAGTCGTCAGCGCTTGCTGCGTCGCCGCAAGCGGTAGCCGAGGAACGCCAGCGTACCGCCGAATACCAGCCACGAGCCGGCTCCGCGCGGCGACATGGGCGATACCGTCGCTTGCGAGGCCGCGTTGGGGTCGCGCGCCTGGTGGATGCTCGAGAAGGCCTCTTGTCGCTCGGTTGCCTCGAGCTTGAGATCGTCGGCGAGCGCGGCCACCGGAAGATTGCCGCGGAGGCGCGTCACCCACAGCGGGCCGCTCATGCCGTTGGTGGCCTTGATGAGATCGTCGTAGGC
>JABFRG010000824.1 GCA_013141295.1 Polyangiaceae bacterium | reverse complement strand
GGCTTCGATCATCGAACGTCCGCCGACAGCGCCTTCGCGCGGCCCTCGGTAGTGGAAGGTCCGCCCACCATTCCGGCGGAGAAGCGCGACCGACCGAACGACACCGTCGACAGCGATCAGAACGTGGCCAATGCGCTCCGCACCATCGTGCAGCAGAGCACCGCGGGCGGTGATCCCGGCATCGGTCGCGGTGGCGCGGGCGGCGGCGGCGCACCGGGCGCGGGCGGAACCGAGGGCGCCGGCTCCAAGGCCGCGGTGCTCGGCAACGGCGGTCCCGATTGGTTCGATCTCGACTCGAGCGATCCCGGCTACGTCGGCTACTTCCGGGCCATCAAGAGCCGCATCGACCCCCACGTACCGGGCGCCTTTCCCCGGCAGGCCCTGCTGGACCTCAAGCAAGGGTTCGTCATCCTCGACATCCACGTGCGAAAAGACGGCACCGCCACCGTGGGCTGGCCGCCGGTGCGCGCGAGCGGCATCGACGAGTTCGACGCCAACTGCGCGGCCCTGGTCCGCCGCCTCTCGCCGTTCCCGCCCATCCCGGACAAGCTCGGAAAGTCGTCGATCCATCTCCGGGCGCGGCTGCGGATCACCCAGCCGCTGTGACGGGCGGCGCTATTAACTGACACTGGGCTGACAATGGCGCCCGGTAGGGTTTCATCATGGAAGCTCCCGCCCCGCGTCTGGTCCCGGTTCGTGCGCCGTTCTCCCTCTCCAAGGCCCTCGACTTCGTGCGGCGGTTCCCGCCTTGCTCGGCGGACTTCGTCGTCGGCGACGACTTCCTTCGGGGAGCGCTCAGCATCGACGGGCACGGCGTTGGCTTCGAGCTGCGGGAGGCCTCGGGCGCCCTCTCGGTGGGCCTCGACGGGGACCTTCCGAAGGCGGTCGCCGATCGCGCGGTGGCGTTGGCGGCTGCATTCGTGGGTGCCGACGACTCGCTGGAGGCCTTCTACGCCAAGGCTGCGGGCGACTGCGCTCCCTACCGGCGCATCGTGAAGTCGCTCTTCGGCCTCCACCACGTGCGCTTTCTCACGCTGGCGGAGATCACCGTGTACGGCGTGTTGATGCAACGTACACCCATCGCCATGGCCGCTCGACAGAAGCGCGCGTTCCTCCGGGCCTTCGGGCGCAAGGTGGGCGATCTCACCGCGTTCCCCTCCTTCGAGGAGCTGGCGCAACTCTCCGAGGCCGACATCGCGTGCGCCATCGGCCACGCGCGCAAGGCCGCCATGTTGCCGCGGATCATCGCGGGGGTGGCGGCTCTTGGGGAGACGTTCCTGCGAACCGCGCCCTACGACTTTGCCAGCGCGGCGCTCCAGGACATTCCCGGCGTCGGGCCCTTCACTGCGGCGGCCATCCTGCTTCGCGGGCTCGGGCGGATGGACCACGTACCCCTCGAGATGCCGTCGTTCGCGGAGCCGGCCAAGCGCGTGTACGGCGCGGCGTTCGATCCGCGCACGCTCCGGGCGCGCTACCAGGAGGACTTGGGCTACTGGGCCTACTACCTCAAGATCGCGGCCTGAACGGGGCTACCGCTTCATCCCGCGCCGACGTATCTCTGCGGTACGGCCGCGCTACCGATCGCTGCGCTCTGCCGGCCGTGACACGCGTGTCCCACCTGTGACACGTATGTCCTGGTGCGCCGGAGCGCTTGAAGACCGAGGACTCCGGGGAGAAGCGAGCACCTCACCGCGCGACGACGACACCTCTGGCGCTAGCGGAGGAGGACCCACGCATCGGGACCGCGCAAATCGCCCGAAAGGCCCACTGATTCAAACGGATCGGTGGTCGTGTTCCTACCCCACCAGGGTGCGCCAACGACGGAGCAGCCGTCCTCGCGCGTTCGTAGTGCGAGGCCAACCCGACCCTGGCATGCCGACTGCATGACGGCGGCCCATGAACCCAATCGATAAAGGTTCGCCTGGCGCCAGCAAGGGCGCCCGCGGACTCAACGTAGCTCTGCCGCTTGCAGTCATTGCTTTCATGCTCGGCGCGGCAGTGCTCGCAGCATGCTCCAGTGTCGTCACCAGCACGGTGTTTGGTTCCGACGGCGGGAACGACGCGCAAGAAGGCTACGATGCCGATGGCTACGGCGGCTACGGCGGCTACGGCGGCTACGGCGGCTATCGCTAGGCCCCGGGTGTGCAGCGCGAGCACCCTGCGGCGGGCGCGCCGAGCGGGTTGGTACCTTGCGCTCTCGCTCCTCGTCGCCGCCCCGCTGTGGAGCGCACGGTATCCGCCATTCTCGGACTTCACGGAGCACGCCGCAGTCAGTGCGGCCCTGGCGCACTTCAACGACCCGGCCTGGAGGGTTCGTGAGCTCTTCACGTTTGCGCCGTGGGCGACGCCATACTGGCTCTACGACCTCGTCGTCGCGCTCGTGGCGCGGGCGACTGGCGACGCCGTCGTCGCTCACAAGCTGGTTCTCACGCTCTCGTGCGCAGCGCTTCCGTGGTCGACTGCAGGGTTCCTCCGAGCGCTCGGCCGTCACCCGGGGCTGGCCGTTCTCGCGTGCTCGCTGTTTTGGAGTCGGGCGCTTCAGTACGGTCTCTTGCCTTTCGTGGCGTCGATACCGGTGCTCTTCTGGGCCCTTGGGCTCTACGTGCGCGTCCTTCGGCAGCCACCGACCGCGACCGTGCGTGCACGCGCAGCGCGGGTCGTCGGCGCTCTGCTCGTTTCGTGCGTCCTCCCCTTCTTGCACATCGCTACCTTCGCCGTCTTCTGGGTGACCGCGGCGGGGTATGGCCTTTTGTGGCGCCGTCGTCCGGTTCCCGGTCGGTGGTCGCGGGCGATGCGCGTCGACCGCGTCCTTCCTCTGGCGAGTGGGCTCGTCGTGATCGCGTACGCAGCTGTCGCGTGGCGCGATGGACTCGATCACGAGCTCCGGTTTCGCGGGTTCGGGCGGACCCTCGCCTCGATTCCCCGCTGGAGCTTCGATGTTTGGCACCGGCGCGAGGAGGCAATCTTCGCGGCCATCTATTGGGCGGGATGCCTCGGCGTCTTCTGGAGCGGTCGCAGCCGCCAGGTCCGTCTTCTTCTCGTTCGCGCGTGGCCGTTGTTCGCGGCAATCCTCGTGCTCGTGGTGCTGCCGTTCCAGCTTGGCGCGGTCATCGCCCTCAACGTTCGGCTCGCGCCGATCGTGGGCATCATGGTGCTGCCGCTCTTGCGCCTGCGCAAATCTTGGTGGGCCCGAGCCTCGGCGATCGCCGGCGTGGTCGGCACAGTCGGGCAAGCGTGGGTAGCGCATTGCGCGACCGTCGACGCGCAGGCGAGCCTGGGGGACTTCCAGCGAATCATCGCCGCGGTTCCGCCGGGAAGCCGCATCTTCTACTTGCCCCTGGAGACCCGTGCCTCGGGCTTCTTCCCGTGGGTGCGCATGGCGGCGGCGATTCGCGCTGAGAAGGGCGGCATCTCTCAGTTCTCGTTCACGCAGCTCCCGCATTGGCCGCTCCAGAACCGAGTGGCCCCCCCCAAGGCGCCTCCCGCGTCTCTCGCCGCCGCCGACATGAAGTGCTGGTTCGATGCGGCCACAGACGGCGCCTTCTACGACGTCTTGCTGGTGCGGGGGGCCTACGATCCCTTTCGCGGTACGAGCGATACCGTTCGTCACCCCATGGCCGATCAGTTCGAGCTGACGGTCGTGGCTCCCCCGTTCTACCTGTGGGAACGCCGCCGCCCTCCGGGCGCGCTGCCCTTGCGCGCGTTGCCCCAGCCCAACCTGCTCCCGGCCCCCTGTCGCGCGTGGGGAACGACCGAGTGAGCGCCCACCGCGGACGGCATGCTGCGCGGTGGCGCTCGACGGGGACCTTCCCAAGCCGGTTGCCGATCGCGCGCTCCGGGCGCGCTACCAGGAGGACCTGGGCTAC
>JABFRG010001123.1 GCA_013141295.1 Polyangiaceae bacterium | reverse complement strand
GCCGCGGCTCGTCGCCCTCGACACGGCCATCGAGGCCGACGAGCCGCGGCTGGAAGAAGCCGCGCTCCGCGCCATCCTTCGCGCGGTAGAAGACGCGCCCGCGCGCACCGAGCTGGGCGAGGCCGCCGCCGCCCTCGAGATGCGTCTCGGCCGCCACACCGGCGCCGAAAAGCGTCTCGAGAGCATGGCCGAAGGCGCAGGCCCTCGCGCCATCGCGCTGCTCTCCGAGGCCAAGCGCGCACAGGGAAACGTCGATGGCGCGCGCGCGGTGCTCGAAGCCGGTTTTCTCCGCTTCGATGCCGATCCCATCCTTCTGGTGGAGCGCGGCTTCGTGAGCCTGGCGGCCAGCGAGCCGGAGCAAGCGAAGACCGCGTGGCGACAGGTGATGGAAGCGCACGGTCCGGTCCCCGGCGCGTTCGCCCACCTGGCGGCGCTCACGCTGCAGCATGGCGATGCGGGCACCGGCACATGGATGGTCGACATGGCGCTGGCGGCGGGCGATCTTCCGCCGCCCACGCTGCGTCAGGCGCTCCACGTGTGTGCGGCGCTGGAGCCCGATGGGATTCACCGGGCAACACGCATCTCCAAGCTCGGCCGCGCCCTCACCGAGCGGGTTCCGCAAGACGCGCGCGCCCACCTCATCACCGCGCGCGCGCTCAACCAGATGGGCGATCGTGACACCGCGCTCTTTCACCTGGATCGCGCCGAGGAGCTCGCGCCCAACACGCCGCTGGGCGCCGAGGCCCAGCGCGGGCGCTTCTCGGTGGAGCATCCCGACGCCTCGGCCGAGATCGAGTCGCTCCTGCGCGCCGCCAACGAGGCGCGGGAAGTCGACCTCGGCACCATCGCGCTCCGCGCCCACAAGTTCGCGCTGCTGTACGAGGACTTGTGGACTCCGCACCTCGCCATGGGCGTCGCCGAAGCACGCGGCGGCCGTGCACGCTCCGCAGCCAAGGCCTTCGAGAACGCCACGCGGTGCGCGCCGGGATGCGTCGCCGCCTGGGTCGAGCTGAGCCGAGCCCGCGTGGCTCTCGGCGACGTCGAGGGCGGGATCGTGGCCGCCGAGCGAGCACAGACGCTCGATCCCGAGAGCCTGCCGGTCATGGCCGTGAGCGCCGAGGCGTATCTCGCGGCCCAGCGCCACGACGAAGCCGCATCCATGGTCCGGCGTGCTCTCGAGCACGACGGAACCAACCAAGCGTTCCGCGCGCTCCGCGACCGCATCGATGAATCACGCATCGGCGCCGAGAGACCGCTGGCTCGCCTCTTCGGTGCCCTCCGCCGCTGGCGCGAGCGATAGGCGCGGCTATCGCCGCCAGCCGACTACGTCGCCGTCCGGTTTCGTCCGAAGTCGATTTCGAAATCCCCGGACCGGAGGCGCGCATTCATGGGCATGCGATCGCTTCACCGAATCCTCCTCCTCGCCGCCGCCGTCGTCCCCGTTGGAGCCGCCGCTGCGTGCAGCCAGGCGCCTGCCGCCGTCACCAGCGCCGAAGTGGACGCGGGAGATTCGGGCGCAGCGGCGACCGCCGACGCGAGCGATGCGGGCATCGTGCTCGCGACGCTGCGGATGCCACCACGGGGCCCGGCACCTGCACACGCACCCTCTCGCTGGGCGAGGCCGCGCTCAAGCTATCGGCGGCCGACTGCGACATCAACCAGAACGTCACCCGGCGCAAGGGCGTGCTCACCTACGGGTGCGGCGATGGTCCGGCCAAGGCGGAGATCGGCACCAAGATCTTCAAGGGGAGCATCGCCGGCGACTCGGTGCAGCTCACGCTGGTCGACGACTTCGACTACGGCGCCTGCTCGTTCACCAGCACCGAGACCCTCACCGGTAGCTTCGCTGGCGGCAAGCTCTCGTACGCCTATCGGGAGGCGTACCAGCCGAGCTCGCCCACCACCTGCGGACTGCCCGACTGCACCGCGACCGGCACGGTCAACGTGACGGTGGGCACCGAAGTGAAGCAGTAGTTACCGTGTAGAGTACACACGTAAGGACGAACGTTCCCTCCCCCTGCCCCTCCCGCTCGCGCGCTCGCGGGAGGGGAGCGCAGAGTCGAGGACGTGTCCCCCTGCCCTCCCGCGTTACTCGCGGGGGCCGAAGAGGGCGGTGCCGATGCGGACCATGGTGGCCCCGGCGGCGACGGCGAGCTCGAGATCGCCGCTCATTCCCATGGAGAGCTCGGGGAGCTGCGCGATGCCACCGTGCGCGTCGCGAAGCGCGGCGAGGTCGCGGAAGGCCTTGGCGGCCAGGGTCTCGTCGTCCGGCGGGATGGTCATCAGGCCGCGCACCTGGAGGCTGCTCTCGGTACGCGCGAAGGCGAGCAGCGCGGAGAGCTCGGCGGGCGCGCAGCCGTGTTTTTGCGCTTCGCCGCCCACGTTGACCTCGAGCAGCACCGGGAGCGGACGGCCGTTTGCCGTCGCCCGCTTTCCCAGCTCCCGCGCGATACTTGCAGAATGCACGGTATGCACGAGGTGCGCGTGGGCCGCCACCACCTTGGCCTTGTTCGACTGCAGGTGGCCGATGAAGTGAAAGCGGAGGTCGGCGAGATCACGCAGCGCCTCGGCCTTCTCCGCCAGCTCCTGGGCGTAGCTCTCGCCGAAGTCGCGAATCCCCAGCGCGTACGCCTCGCGAATGGCCGAGGGCGGGTGCGTCTTCGACACCGCCACCAGCAGCACGGAGTCTCGCGGCCTGGCGGCGGCCACGCACGCGCTCGCCAGCCGCGCCTCCACCTCGCGCAGTCGCTCGGCGATGCTCATCGCTTCTTGCGAGAGATCTGCGCGTGCCAGATCATCACGTCCGATTGCCGATCGAAGGGGCCTGCGGCGAAGTCGCCGAAGAGCCCGGTGACCGTGAAGCCGTTGTAGTGGAGCAGCGCTTCCCACTCCTGGGGATAGAACTGCCGGTGCGAGAGCGGCGTGGAGAACTCTTCGTGCGCGGTGTCGACCGGCGAGAACTCCATGGCCACGAAGAGCACCTGCCGAGCGCGGTCGTAGTCGAAGTACTCGCGGTACTTCACCATGCCCACACCCGGGTACTCGAACTTGGGAACCCGGTGCGCCTCCGAGGGGTCGCGCGCCAGGTCTTCGGCCAGCGGCACCGAGAGATCGGAGACGAAGGTGCCGTCCGGCGCGAGGTGCGACTTCACACCCGCGAAGAAGGCTTCGACGTCCTCACGCACGTACAAGTGCAGGGCGGTGTTGAAGGGGCAGAAGACGAGATCGAAGGTCTGGTCCAGGCGCACCTCGCGCATGTCGCCATGCACGATCTTCACGCGCGTCCGCACCTCCTTGGGCTCTCGCCGGAGGCGGTCCTTGAGGTCGCCCAGCATGGGCTTCGACCAGTCGACGCACGTCACGGAGATGCCGTGGCGAGCCAATGGCACCGAGATGCGACCGTTGCCCGCGCCGTACTCGAGCACGCGCGGCATACGCCCCAGCCGCTTGCCGTGGGCGAGCGCCAGGTCGACGTAGTACGCGATGTCCTCGATGCGCGTGCTGTACGTGTCGGTGTAAAACGCCGGGTCGTCGTAGTGCGCCCGCGCCGAGACCTCGAGCTCGAGGTCCTTCTTCTTGGTCGGCTTTTTCAGGCGTTCTTGATGTTCTGCGCGTCGACCCACTCGGAAACCACGTCGTGGCTGTTGCGGTCGAACTTCACGCGGCCGGCAGCGATCTCGCGCAGCGCGGTGACGGCGGGCTTGTTCTTGGACGCAACGAGGGGGGTAGAGCCCTTCATGATCTGACGCGTCCGGATGGCAGCGAGGATGACGAGAGCGAAACGGTTCTCTTCACGCTCGAGACAGTCTTCGACGGTGACGCGGGCCATGTGTGCTCCTTCAAGGGTCGTCCCGGTACGAAGCACCGGGAGGACCGCGGAACCTAGTCGGCAGCGCGCGGCTACGCAAGTCCCCTGCAAACTGCACACTTGACCAGTACGGCCTCACTGGCCCGGAAAGAAGAGCGCCCGCAGGCCCAGGAGCACGCCGCGCGTGGTCTCGCCGTTCGCCGGCTCGTCGTCGTCGTCCGCCTCTTCGGTGCGAATGGTGGCCGAGGCTCCGCCCGGTTTGGGGGCGCCCGCCGCGACGGCGCCGAGGCTCCCGGCCTTCCGATAGGCGCGCCCGACCCGCAACACCTCTCCCGCATCGAACCAGGTACCGTGCTCGGCGCAGGCGTCGATGCGACACGCTGCAGACTGCACATAGATGGGGGCCAGCGGCGCCGCGCAGTGCGGGCAAGAGAGCTTGACGTCCGCGTGGTCGGAGCGCTCGGCCTTGCCGCGGGCGAGGGCGGTCCCGAAGAGCGCCAGCGCCGAGTCGAAGCTCCGCACCAGATCCTGCGACATCACGTTGTCGAGGAAAGCGCCGCCGCACTTGCGGCAACCGAGGGCGCTGCGATCGCCCACCTTGAGCTTCTCAAGCGGCTCGTAGCAGCGAGGGCACGCCCCCTGTCTAGATGGCGCAGCGCAGACGTGCGGTACATAGCCTAGGTGGGCCCGGAGCGCAGGGCGCCATCGAGCACCTTGCCCAGCGCATCGTTGGCCAGGCTACCGCGGCTTCGCTTGTAGGCGCGGGCCACCTTGGGGAGCTCGTTGGCGTCGAACCAGGTGCCGTGCTCGGTGCAGACGTCGAGCTCCACCTGGGCCGCCGGAACCTCCACCGTTTGCAGGCCGGCGCTGCACTTCGGGCAGGTGAGGTTGCGCTGGTTGACGCCCTTCTGCAGGGTCTCACCCTTGCCGATGCCGAGCGTGGTGGCGACGCCCACCAGCGACCGGTCGAAGGAGCTCACGACTTCGCGCGTGGTGGCGTTGTCGAGGAACAGGCCACCGCAGTCGACGCACGCGTCGACCAGGTAGACGCCCACCTGGTACGTCACGAAGGGCCGAAGGCACCGCGGGCATGCGTACTGATTGGTCGCAGCGACGCGGTACACGTCAGGTCTTCTCGAGGTACTTCTTGGGGTCTGCCTTGAACTTCTCGGAGCAGCCCGAGCAGCAGAAGTAATACGTCTTGCCGTTCACCTCGGCCTTGGGCGAGCTCTCGCTCACGGTGAAGGTCTCACCGGAGATGGGGCAGCGGGTCTTGTCGCCCACCTTCGCCTCGCCCGGCGCCTTCAGACCTTCGGCGTGCTCGCCCGAGGCGTTGGCCGGAGCCGCATTGCCGCCGCAGGCCGCAGCAGCGAGAGAGAGGGCGATCGTGAATCCGAGAGCAACGGTGCGCATGCGACGGTCCTGGTCGAAGGTTGGAAGTCAGTAGCCACGGTAGCCGCCCGGCGGCGGTTCCGGAAGCATCTGCGCGAGCCGCGAGGTGACGGCCAGCAAGGTAGAGGTGCGCTGCACGCGTTCCTGGGTCCCCGTTTGCACCAGCGCCAGCAGCACGAAGACCCAGCCGACGACGGTGAGCACGCTGAGCGCGAGCACGATCCAGAAGGTGGCGCCGATCTGATGGCCGATGCGCACCTCGAGGTTCATGCGCTGCCCGTCGGCGGGCCACGCGCGCACGTCGACCACCACCGGACGGAACGACCCCACCTCGGAGCGCCAGTGATACTGGCTCAGCCGCGCGGCCGGAACGCGCAGCGTCTCCAGCAGCACGCCGCGCACGATACCGTCGAGTCGCTCGGCCTCGTGCAGCGGCACGACGAGCGTGCGGCAGTTCCCTACGCCGTGAGGCTGCGCGATCTGCTGCTGGAGCGCCTGGTGGCCGTAGGGAGTCATGGGCCTCGAGAATAGAGGATTGCCCGGCAGCGCGCGACGCGACGCCGCGGGCAGTGACAACTCGCGCCAAATAGCGCGGCTTCCCGTGCACTTACGTTAGCGTCCTGACGCATCGGGCGGTCAGTGTGCGCACGGAGCGGCAGCGGCACCCAGCGAATCACGGGTCATCGCGATTGGCACGATGACTGCTGTTGGTGCCGGTACACCCATCGCCAGAGCGCGTACCGCGCGCCTCGAGGAGCAAGAGATGAAGACGTCGCAGGTGGCTCTCGCCGCCATCGGTTCCTTTTTGTTTGCAGCATGCAGCCAATCCGCCACGCCGCGGGACGAGCCCGAGCCCGAGACGTCGGCCGAGGCGCTCATCGGCGGCGTTCCCATCGACAGCCGCGTGTTCGACGCCATCGGTGCCATCGTCCAGAAGCTGCCCGACGGCACGCTGGTCCCATTCTGCAGCGGCACGCTGGTGGACGAGGACGCGGTGCTCACCGCGAAGCACTGCCTGATCTCCGTGCCCGAGGGCGAGACGGTATACTTCGCCACCGGCCCCGATGCGCGGAACCCGCGGCAGCTGGCGCCGATCGTCGGACGCACCTGGGATCGCGACGTGCGTGGAGGCGCCATGGGTCTCGGCAGCGACACCGCGGTGGCGCATCTAGCGCCGCATGCGCTGCGCGGCGTCTTCCCCATCGAGGTGGGCACCCTCGAGGCAAGCGATGTGGGGCGCCCCTTCGTGAGCGTGGGCTACGGAATCCAGGCGCTCCAGGATCCCAAGAATCCTTCGCCCACGCCTCCTCCGAGCGGCACCCGACGCGCGGGCGTCATCGTACTGCGCGGCATCGTCGGCAAGGTGTACGAGCTCACCTACGGCAGCTTTCAGGGGTTCGTGGACGCGGTGCTGGCGGGCAACGGGCTGCCACCGGGCACCGTGCTCTCGCCGGACGACACGGCGGGCTTGCAGGCGGCCTACGACGAGACCACGCTCCTCCCTCAGTACGAGGCTTACTTCGGCGGCGGCAAGCGCGACGCCCAGACCAGCAGCGGCGACTCCGGCGGGCCCATGCTCGGGCTGCGCGGCGGGCGAGTTCGCGTGTTCGCGGTGACCTCGGGCAGTCGCGCGGTGGACGCCAACGTGAACGATCCGGCGCTGCTCGGCGGCATCTACGCCACCCTCGGCCCGGAGTCGCGACACCTCGTTGCCTCGGCATCGCGCTGCGGAAGCCTCGCCGAGTGGGGCCGCTGCGAAACCGGGCGCCCCATCGCAGAGCGCTGCTCCGACCTCGGCGAAGGACGCCCGCGACGCGTCGAACAATCCTGCGGCGCCGCGGGAAAGGTATGCAGCAACGCGCCCCAGGGCGCCGTCTGCGCAGCCTCGTGCAAAGTCGACGCCGATTGCAACGCCATCGCGACCGGCGGCTCTTGCCTCGGGGGTACGTGCACCTTTCCCACCGACTGCAAGGTGGAGGGCGAGCCCTTCGCCTGCTACCTGTGCTGCCTCGGCGCGCACGCAACGTCGCTCCCCGACGCGCAGGCGTGCGTCGACGACTGCTACGCCGCCCCCGTGCCGGCCGCCCGAAGCGCGACCGTGACGTACGTACCGGGCCACCCCTCACCGAAGCCCGTCTCGCCGCTTCATCGATGAACGACGAACGATCGTGCGATGTGGGATACCCCCCTGAGGCAACGGTGCCCCACGTTCTCGCAGGAAAATCGCACGGCGCGCCGTTGATTCCGTGATCCGGGCGCCGCGGCGGTGCATACCTCAGCATGCACCGCCGCGTTCTCCCGCTCGCTTCCCGCCGAACCCTCGCGCTCGCAACGCTGGTCTTGGCGCCCGCTCTGGCGCTGGCCTGCTCCACCAACGACGACCCGGCGCCGCTCCCCTCGAGCGGCGGCACCGGCGCCAACGGCGTCGACGTCCCCAACCAGGGCATCGACGAAGAGCTGGCCGACCTCGGCGTCACCGACGACGAGTTCGTGATGGAAGACGAGCTCGACGAGACCTTCGACGTGAGCCAGTTGTACGACGGCACCGAGGAGACGGAGTTCGAGGATTTCCCCGACCTCGACGCCGACGAGATTCCCACCGACGACACCGGCGCCCTCGTCACCCAGACCTCGGCGCCCGCCGACAACGTCTGGTACAACCGCTGCCTCAAGGGGCCCAAGCTCGACTGCCAGTGCCGTGGCTCGCTCCACAACTGCCGCTTCCCCAACAAGCAGCCGGGCGGCAACCGCTACCTTTCGGCGGCGACCGTCAAGAAGCTCTCCGACTTCAAGAAGAGCCACAAGACCGCGCGCAGCCCCAGTACCGGCAAGCAGACGTTGGTGAGCTCGGACGACCGCAAGGCGTACAACAAGATCATCGAGGGCGACGGCGTGTGGCCGCTCGCGGGTGAGACCGAGCTCTTCGACGGCAACCACGTCAAGCGCGGCACCATCTCCGCCAGCACCAAGGTGAAGATCAACTTCGGCCAGCGCCGGCAGTTCTCCGGCCAAACATACGTGTATGTTACCCAGATGCCGTTTCGCGACCAGGAAGGCCGCCTGCGCAAGTCCGGGTCCGGCTGGATTCTCGACGACCCCAACGAGAAGCTCTCCGGCTTCGCCGAGAGCGCGCGGCCGGAGATCGACAAGATGCCCACCGTCGACATCACCGCGGCCAAGTCGCTGGATACGAGGCAGCTCTCGTTCTTCAAGCGGAAGGACTACACCAAGTGCGGCGCGTCCATCGACGACCTCGCCGTATGGGGCGCCAAGGGCGTGGATACTTGCCGGCCTGACAACTGCCTGCCCTCCGAGTGGGCTCTCAAGGTCGCCAACGTGAAGGCCTACCCCACCACCGCGCGCATGTGCGTCGGCGACTACACCCTGCGTTACGACGCCATCAACCTGATGTTCCAGCTGCCCCGCGGCGGCGGGGCCAACGCCGACACCTTCCTGGTGGAGCCCGCGCTGAGCTTCCAGCGCGCCAAGTCCAAGGACAGCGCCCACGCCACCATCCTCAAGCTGCGCCTGTACAAGACCAAGAACGAGCCGAGCGGGTGCATCAACTTCGTCTTCGGCGAAGTCGCCGGTCGTCAGGGCTGGGTCGCCGCCGCATCGCTCAAGGGCAAGACCGGCCTCACCTCGCGCTCCTGCAAGTAGCCACCTCTTCCGTAGCATTCGCGCCTTGACAGGGTACCGGCAGCGCAGAATCCTCTCGCTGTGGCCGTCGACCTTGGATCCGTGCTCGACCTCTCCGGCGAGCTGCAACGCGCAGCGTCGCTGAGCGACGTGGTGATCGCGGCGCAAGCCGCGGTCGCGCGCACGAGCCGCTACCGGACGACGTGGCTCGGCGCCGTCGAGGAGACGCCCGACGGTACCTGGATTCGCATCCTGGCGATGGAGGGGGTCTCGAAGGAGATCATCTGGGAGAGAGCGCCGCGCTTCCCGGTCCGTGACGACCCGTTTCTGCTGGAGATCCTGGCCGGCGATCACCCGGTGATCGTCGAGGATATGCGCACCGATCCCCGCACCGACAAGGAGATCGTCAGCCGCACCGATCATCGCACGGGGATCACGGTGCCCATGCGGTTCGGAAAGGCGACGCTCGGCATCTTGTGCGTGGGAACCTTCGGCGCCGAGGGTGTGGTTCCGCCCACCCGCGACGAGGTGGAGAACTTCACGGTCATCACGTCGCTGGTGGCGTCGGCCTTCGAGCGGGTGCGTCTCCTGGCCCTCAAGAACGCCTCGGACGAGGAGATGCGGGCCCTCGTCGAGAAGGGCCGTGCGCTGGAGAATCAGCTCCGACACTTCCAGCGTCTGGAGGCGGTCGGCGAGCTGGCCGGCGGCATCGCCCACGACTTCAACAATCTCCTGACCGTCATCTCCGGCCACGCTTCCCTCGCGCTGGCCGAGGACCCTGCCGCCTCGGTCGCGGAGTCGCTGCGCGTCATCGTGCAGGCCACCGAGCGCGGCGCGCACTTGACGCACAACTTGCTCTCTTTCAGCCGAAAGAGAGTGCTGACCCGCCGCGTGAGCGACCTCAACGAGGTGATCGCGCACGCGCACGCGCTGGTCCGGCCGGCCGTGAGCACGGAGATCGAGGTCACCTTGGTGCGCGCCCCCAGCGCGGTCGTGGTCTCCGTCGACGAAGTCGAGCTGGAGCACGCCATCATCAACCTGGTGACGAACGCGCGCGACGCCATCGAGGGGCCCGGCACCATCCGCATCGAAGTGAAGACCATGCAGGTGGACGACGAGCTCATCGCCCGTCATGCGGGAAAGCTTGCCGGCGAGAGCGCGGTCGTCTCGGTCGTCGACTCCGGAGGCGGCATGGACGCCGCCACCCTCGAGCGGGTCTTCGAGCCCTTCTTCACCACCAAGGCGGTGGGCCGCGGCTCGGGTCTCGGCCTCGCGACGGTGCGATCCATCGTCGACCAGCACGGCGGGCTCGTCGTCGCGGAGAGCCTCCCGGGGCAGGGCACGACCTTCGCGATCATGCTTCCGCTCGCGACCGTGCCCTGGCAGCGCGCCTCCGGCCTGGCCGTGCCGGAGGTGATCGCGGGCGGCCGCGGTGAGACCATCCTCCTCGCCGAGGACGACGACATGGTGCGCGAGATGCTCGCCAAGGTGCTGCGCGGGCAAGGGTACCGCGTCATCGAGGCCATCGACGGCCAGGCAGCCATCGACGCGTTCCGCGCCGAGAGCGCCCACATCGCCCTGGTCCTGACCGACCTGATGATGCCCCGGCGCAGTGGCCTCGAGCTGGTGGACGCGGTGCTCGCCTTCCGGCAAGGCACGCCCATCGTCGTCATGAGCGGCTACACCTCCGACCCCGCCGGCGCGTCGCGGCTCGGCGCCCTGGGACTCCGCATCCTCAACAAGCCCACGAGCCCCAGCCAGGTGCTCACCGCGATCCGTCAGACCATCGATGCGGCCCGGCCGGGCGAGTAGCGGATCTACTTGCGGCTGGCTTCGACGAGGAGCGAGGCGAGGTGATCGATACGACGCGGGTCCTCCAGGTACGCGCCGCGGGCCGCGATGAGGCGCCCCGATACCTGCGTAATACACTCGATTTCCGCGAGCCCGTTCTCCACCAGGGTTCGCCCGGTCTGCACCAGATCGACGATGGCGTCGGCCAGACCGAGCACCGGGGCAAGCTCGATGCTCGAGGTGAGCGGCACCAGCTCGGCGGTGATGCCCTGGCGATGGAGCCAGCGCTGGGTGCGGCGCACGAACTTGGTGGCCAGCCGGAGGTGCTTCTTCTTCGCGAGATCGCCCAGCGAGACACCGACCGGCGCCGACACCGAGAGGCGGCATCGGCCGAGCCCCAGGTCGGCCAGCTCCAGCACGTCGACGTCTTTCTCGTCGAGCGCATCGGAGCCCACCACCCCCAGCGCGGCCACGTTGCGCGCCACGTACTCCACGAGATCCGAGCCCTTGAGGAACACCAGCTCCACACCCGGCTCCCGCGCCGGCACCTTGAGCGCGCGGCCCGGGTCCACCGCGGGCCCCAGCGCGCTGCCGGCGATCTTCTCCAGGAGCTCGTCGCCGAGACGACCCTTGGGATACGCGATGAGCAGCGTCATGACGCGACCTCGGTGAAGAGCTCGGGGTGCCCGTCGGCCAGATCCAGCAGTCGCGCCAGGCGAATGCAGAAGCCCGCGGCGTGCCACGGCTTGCCGAGCTGTGGGTAGAGCCCATCGTAGCGGCCGCCCGCACCCAGCTCGAAGGCAGCGTGGGGGGCCCACAGCCGCAGCGTGGGGCCGGTGTAGAATGCAAACCCCGCCACGTCGGCGGTGTCGACCCGCAGGGTCACCGCGTGCGGTCCCACGTCGGCGGAGATGGCCGCACGCGCCACCTTCTCGGTGTCGAGCAGCTCGCGGTACGCGCCCTCGATCTGCCCCGCGTACGGGCTCTTCGCGATGTCGCCCGCGAGCAAGCACTCGGCGTGCGCCACCAGACGTTCGCGCGCCGGCGAGCCATCCAGTGCATCATACACGCGATGCGGGGCGCGCCTCGAGAGCCAGGTCGCCACCTCGGTGGCCACCGACGGAGGTATCGCCTCCCTGCGCAAAGGCTCGGCCAGGAGCGCCGCCGACCCCAGCTGCACCGCGCAGCCGCGGAGGCCCACCTGCGCCGGCACCTCCAGCAGCAAGCGCACCAGCTCGCGATCCGTGGCCTGCACGTCTTCGGGTGCGGTGATGCTCTCCACCCCGACCTCGAAGCGCTCCACCGGCTCCCACTCGTGGAGCGGCCTTCGAAACACGGCGCCGCGATAGCTCACGCGTCCGGGTGGCGCATCGAAGCGCAGCGCCAGCAGGTCGGCCAGCGCTTCGGTGAAGTCCCAGCGCAGCCCCACGATGTGCTCGCCGTCGATGCACCGCACGGCGCCCTCGCGCATCTTCGACATCACCAGCGAGGGCGAGATTTCCCGGTAGCCACGGGCGCGAAACAGATCCGAGAGCTGCTGCTCCCAGGCGCGGAAGCGAGCCGTCTGCTCGAACAATAGGTCGGGAAAGTGCGGTCGATGAATGGCCATCAGGGCTTGCCTTCGCGCCCTTCGTGCCGCGCGCGGAGCACCTCGGCCACGTCGCCCAGGGTCGCGCCTTCGTGGGCGAGGAGCATGGTCAGGTGGAACACCAGGTCGGCCGCCTCGCCGAGAAACGCCTCGCGGGTGGCGGGATCGGCGTCGAGGGTCTTCGCGGCGAGCACCACCTCGCCGGCTTCTTCGACCACCTTCTTGGCGATGCGGTCGGTGCCGGCGGCAAACAGCTTTTCTGTGTAACTTCCATCCTTCGAGGCCGCCGCCTTCTTGGCGTGGAGCAGTGTCTCGAGCTCCGCGAGGAACGTGAACGAAGGCGCGCTATCGGGCGAAAAACAGCTCTTGGTGCCGGTGTGGCAGGTGGGGCCCTCGCATCGGGCCACCGCCAGCAGGGTGTCGCCGTCGCAGTCGACCCGGAGCGAAACCAGCGAGAGAAAGTGCCCGGAGGTCTCGCCCTTCACCCACAGCTTCTGGCGTGAGCGACTGAAGAAGGTGACGCGGCCGGTGGCCTGAGTGCGCTCCAGCGCCTCCTGGTTCATGTACCCGAGCATGCGCACGTCGCCATGAACGCTCTGCACGATGCACGCGACGAGGCCCCGTTCGTCGAAGCGAACGCGACTGGAATCGAAGGCTTGGTCCGGGTTGGTCATGGGCTGCTTTCAAAGACCGGGCGTACGCGGATTCCCTCGGCCAGTAGATGCGCCTTCAGGCGCGCGGGTGACAGAATCGCTTCGTGAAACAGCGTCGCGGCCAGCACGCCGCTGGCGCCCGCTCGCAATGCGTCGGCAAAATGCGCCTCGGTCCCGGCACCGCCCGACGCCACCACCGGCACCGAGCTCTTGGCGGCGGTCCGCAGCGCATCCAGATCGAAGCCGTCGCCGGTGCCGTCGCGATCGATGGATGTGAGGAGGATCTCCCCGGCTCCGCGCCGCACCACTTCCGCGGTCCACGCGTCCAGGCTCAGCTCGGTGCGCTCCTTGCCGGCGCGAATGAAGACCCGATGCCCGAGGGCCGCGTCCTTCGCCACGTCCATGGCGATGACCACGCACTGCGATCCGAACTCGGCGGCGGCTTCGTCGATCATCTCGGGCGTGAGCACCGCCTGGGTGTTGATGGCCACCTTGTCGGCGCCCGCGCGGAGCAGCCGGCGAATGTCGGCCACGCCGCGCACCCCGCCGCCCACGGTGAAGGGGATGGAGAGCGTCCGCGCCACCGCGGAGACCCACGCTTCCTGGGTGCTGCGGTTCTCGTCGGTGGCGGTGATGTCGAGGAACACCAGCTCGTCGATGCCCTCGGCGTCGTAGCGGCGCGCCAGCTCCACCGGATCGCCGAGATCGCGCAATTCCTTGAACTGTACACCTTTCACCACGCGCCCCCGCTTCACGTCGAGGCAGGCGATGATGCGGCCCGCGACGTTCACGAGCCGCCTCGCAAGGCACGCTGCGTGCGCGGATCGTCGAGCGCGATGTGACCATCGAGCAGGGCCTTGCCGGAGATGGCCGCGGTGACGCCGGGAACGCCCACGAGCGCGGCGAGATCTTCGATGCGCGCCACGCCACCCGAGGCCTGAAGCGCGAGACCCCAGGCGCCCGCTGCGGTGAGCGCCGAGATGCCCGGTCCCTCGAGCATGCCGTCCTTCTCCACGTCGGTCACCAATGCCTCGCGCACGCCGAGGCCGCGAAGGGTTTCGGCGATGAGCGCCCCGGGCTTCGGCGCATCGGCGGTCCACCCGCGCACCTGCACGCGATCGCCGCGCACGTCGAGGGCGGCGATGACCGTCGGACCAGTGGCCTTGGGAAGGCCTTCCAGCGACTCCGGCGCCTCCACGGCGAGCGTGCCCACCACCGCGTCGAAGCCCAGCGCGAGCACTTCTTCCACCGCGGCGCGGGTGCGCAGACCTCCGCCCAGCTGAAAGCGCACCGAGGGGAAGCGCTTGGGCATCGCCAGGAGCGCCGCCTGCCGCGGACGACCGAAGGCGCCTTCGAGATCCACCAGGTGAATCCGGCGCGCACCGGCGGCCACCAGCCGGCCCACCCACTCCTCGGGCGAGAACGAATACGTCTCGGCGGAGCCCTCGGCGCCCTTCTTGAGGCGCACGATCTGCCCGCCGAGGAGATCCATGGAGGGGATCAGCATCATGGTCTCAGACATGGTCGGTTCCTTCGAGGAGCCAGCGCGTGGCGCCACCCAGCGCGGCGAGCCCGGGCGCCGAGGATTTTTCCGGGTGATGCTGCATGCCCAGCACCCGGCCACGGGCGGCAATCGCCGTGAATGGTGCACCATACACGCACACGTCGACGGTATCGGCGCTCACCGGCAGCGCGTAGCTGTGGACGAAGTACGCCCAGGAAGGCTCGGTGGGAAAGGCCGGATGCGCCTTCACTTGCGAGAGCTCGTTCCACCCCATGTGCGGCACCTTCAGCGGCTCGACAAAGCGCGTGGCCACACCCGTGAGGAGCCCCAGGCCTGCTTCGCCCGGCGCCTCTTCGCTGCCTTCGCAGAGGAGCTGAAGCCCCAGGCACACGCCAAGCACGCCGCGCACCGGGCCTTCGCGTTGCAAGAGCTCCCACAAGCCACGCGCCTCAAGCGCGCGCTTGGCCGCAGAAAAGTGCCCCACGCCCGGGAGCACCAGCGGCACGCCGGGCGGCACCGCGGCCGCCTCGGTGAAGCGGACGAAGGGCACGTTCAGGCGCGCGAGGGCGCCCTCCAGCGAGGCCAGGTTTCCGGCGCCGTAGTCGAGCACCGCCAGCGCGCGGCTCATACCGAGAGCGTTCCCTTGGTGGAGGGGATGTCGTCGCCGTCGAGCCGCGTGGCGAAGCGCAGCGCCCGGGCCAGCGCCTTGAAGAGCGACTCCACCTTGTGGTGGGTGTTCACGCCGTACAGCACCGTGGCGTGAACGTTGGCGCGCGCGCGCATGGCGAAGGCCACGAAGAACTCCCGCGTCATCTCCGTCTGGTACCCGTTGCCCAGCACCACCGACGGCATCTCCGCCTCGAACACGCAGTAGGGCCGGCCCGAGAGATCCACCACCACGCGGCTCAAGGTCTCGTCGAGCGGCACGTGCGCCTCGCCGTAGCGGGCAATGGGCGTGTCCTTCCCCAGCGCCAGCACCAGCGCATCACCCAGCGCGAGCCCCACATCCTCCACCAGGTGGTGGCTGTCGGTCTCCAGATCGCCTGTACCCTGCACCGAGAGATCGAAGCGCCCGTGGCGCGCGATCTGCGAGAGCATGTGGTCGAAGAAGCCGAGCCCGGTCTGCACGTTCGCCGTGCCGCGCCCATCCAGGGAGAGCTCGAGGACGATCTGCGTCTCTTTGGTGGCGCGTTCGATGCGGGCAGTGCGGGGTGCGGTCATGGTGCGAGCCAGAGATTAGTCCGCCTGCCCTGCCGCGTCATCTTCCTAGCCCTCCGAAAGATGCGCCTTGGCGAAGACAATTTGCGTCAGCGCCCACGCCGTCGCGGGAAAGTCGGCTGCCGGGAGGTCGACCGGCCCGTAGTTGCCCAAGCGGGCTCCCGACGATGGATCGACCTCGACGAGGAAGTGGGTCTGGCCACCGGTACCGAAGTCGGTCCCCACTTCGGTGACGAACGCCCGCGCGCCCTGCGACTCGAGGATCACCAGCGCGTGATCGGCATCGAGCTCGCTCACCGCGTTGCGCTGTCGAAGCGCGAGGAGCGGGCGACCAAGATGCGCAGCCGCAAGCGCGTCGAGCGGCGCGTACTGGGCCGCGAAGAACGCAGCATCGCGGCGCTCCGCGCGCGCACGGACGCTGGCGAAGGACTCACCGGCGAACATGCGGCGAAGGGACCCGAGCATCATCATGGTTCGGGGAGGATACCAGAGGGCGACGGATCGGCTCTTCGTCACGGCTGAGCTTGGCGCCGGGATCAATTTCGAAGATCGCAATTCCTTGCGCGCGGCGACCACGAGTACGCTCCCATCATGACGCGCGTGCTGTTCGTGGGGCAGCGGCAAGAGACGGTCGACTTCAGCGACCCTTCGTTGCCCGGCCTCGACGCCGACAAGATCGCCAGGGCCATTCGCGTCGCCGCAGCGCAGATGGAAGAGCGCGGCTGGCAGGGTGACCTGTGCATGATCACGCCGGACGACGCCGGCCTGGCGACGCTCGCCCACCAGCTCGGAGAGGCGACCTACGACTGCGTGGTGATCGGCGCCGGCATTCGACTCCCGGCGGCGCGGCTCCATCTCTTCGAGAAGATCGTGAACCTCGTGCACCGGGGTGCCCCCCGCGCGGCCATCGCGTTCAACACGCACCCGGAAGACACCGTGGCCGCCATGGAGCGGTGGCTCGGCAAAAGCTGACGCGCGGCTCCCGAGGGGCGCGTAGGATGCGCCCATGGGGAACCGCCTGTTGACTCTCGGGCTGTCGTCATTGCTCGCCTGTGGCCACACGGCCGAATCGCCCGCCAACACGGCGCCGACGAAGGCCACGGCTCCCGCATCCGCCGCGCAGCCGGCGGATGGCATTGCGCTGCGCTTCGAGGGACTCTCGGCGCAGGTTGCGCTGCCGACGCACCGAACGTGCGTTGCGCTCTCGCAACTCGGGAGCTACGGGCCTCCATGCGAAAAGCAGATTGAAGTGCCCGGCGTTCGCGGCCTCGCGACGGTGTGGATCAACGCGAGCGCGGACGGAGCGATCGTGCTTACGTTTCGCGCGAGCGCACGTTCTACACCGCTGGTGGAACCGCAGCCCGCGCGCTACACCGACAGCGCCATGGACGCGATGGTCAGGGGAACCAATGGAGGGCTGAGCGCGATGGGCCTGGAGCTCCGTCGCGTCCCCGAGAAGGAGCGCCGACTCCCGGTGGGTGACGGCAGCGAGATTGCCCTCATGGTGCTAGAGCCCGTGCGGCCACCGTCCACGCCATTGGGCGAGGCGATGGCCCACCAGGTCGTCATCTCCATTCCCGGCAAGCGATCCATCTACGGCCTGACCTGGGCGACCAGCAAAGCGCGCGCTGACGAGATCGAGGTCATGGGACAGAAGACCCTCGAAACAATGCACTTCGAAGAGCGCTGAGCGCAGCCCGTCCCACGCCGACTCGCCCGGAGCCCCGCCTCGACCATGGTTTCCGAGCCTGGGCCGCAGCGACGCCGGCACGTGCGTCGCGTAATTCGATCATCTCCGGTACAGTACTCGGGATGGCAAAAGCGCGGGCGGAAGGGTGGGAAGGGCACCGGCTCGAACTTCCAGCGCTGATCGTTGTGCTGGCCTGCGGCGGCTCCTGCACGCCCACGCAGAGCGAGAAGCCCGACGCGAGGCAAGGAACGACGGGCGACGACGCCGGAGATGCGGGACCCGTCGTGATGACCGAGGACGGTACTTGCGTGAGCACGTTCCAGGTCACGTCGGACTGTGTCCACCCGGGCGTCGTCAAGCAGTGTAACGACGAGCTCTGCCGGATACCTCACGGCTGTTTCATTCAGGGCTCACCGGACTGCTTGCCATGGCGCGGGCTGCTAAGTGAACCGGAAGCACAAGTGACGCTGACACACGACTTCGAAATTGGGAGACACGAAGTTACGCAGGGCGAGTGGATGGCCGTAGGATTCCCAAACCCCAGCAGACCGCCCCCGGACAACAGCGGCGCCGTCGGAGACTGCCTCTCACCCTCCTGCCCGGTGACCAACGTGTTCTGGTTCGAAGCACTGCTGTTCGCAAACGCCAGGTCGCGCGCGGCTGGCCTGCCCGAGTGCTATGCCGTACAGGATTGCACCGGACAGGTCGGCTCGTTGACCGATCCTTTGCACTGCGGTGGTGCAACCCTGCGGTCTGCTTCGGTATACGCGTGTGAGGGATACCGACTGCCGACCGACTCCGAGTGGGAGTACGCGGCAAGAGCGGGGACAAGAACGCCCTACTACACGGGTCCAATGCGAGCGACGACCAACGTGTGCGTGGAAGAGCCGGCCCTGGAGGCAGCTGCGTGGTACTGCGCAAACACCAAGGACCGCACGCTCCGACCGGTCGAGACCAAGGTACCCAATGGATGGGGCCTGTTCGACGTCCTCGGCAACGCATTCGAGTGGACGTCGGACGAAAGCAATCCTAGGGGCTTGCGCGGCGACCCACACGTGGACCCCGGCGCCACGCTGGGCACGAGACCGGAGCGTCCTACGCGCGGAGGCTTCGCGGGTATCTGGCCCACGGCTCTTACCGCATCGCACTCCCTCTACATGGACTGGAATCAGCGCGGAGGCACTGGATTCCGGCTCGCGCGCACGATCCGCCCTTGACCGTTTCGCGACCTACACGAAGCCCTGGAATCGCTGGTCGAAGAGGGGGGCGACGCGGTCGAAGGCTTCCCAGGTGTCGTCGTCCAGCACGGCTTCGCGGTGCGCGTACGCGTTCTTGCGCTCGCCGAAGATGCTTATGAGATCGTCGGTGAACGAGAGGTCCGCCGATGATCCGAGCCAGTGGTGCAGGCGGCGCACCAGCTTCTCGTCGGCCCGCAGGTGATCGTCCCATACGCCGCGCGGAAACGCGGCCTTCACCAGATCGCTGCCCTTCGCGCTTCGCGCCTTCACCCGGGCCACCAGCGCTTCGTGCTGGGAGATGCGTGAAGGGTCGAGCGCGCCCCGGAGCGTCATCCACGCCACCAGGAGCCCCACCGCGGGGAGCGGCGGCACGCCGTGGCGTGAGGTGAGCGCGAGGGTTCCCTTCGCCACCACCGAGAATTCGAGCTTGCCCTTGCGGGTCCGCACGTAGAGCTCGCTGATGCCCGGCTCGATATCGCGCGTCCACCACGTGTAGAATCCATCGAACAAGGGGCGGGTGTGCGGCGCGCCGAGGGCACGCTCGACCTCGTCCGGGCCGTCCTTCCACCCGAGCCCGAACGGCAGTGGCTCGGACCACTTGTCGGAGAACGCGACCTGCGACACGTACGGCAGGTAGGAGCTCTTGGTCTTGGGAACCAGCGGGAACGCGTCGTTCAAGATGTCGTGGTTGAAGTACAGGGTGAAGCCGAGCTTCGCCGCGCCCACGGTCTTCGCGGAGCCC
>JABFRG010000418.1 GCA_013141295.1 Polyangiaceae bacterium | reverse complement strand
GCTCGACGCGGTGGTCTTCAGCGGCGGCGCCCACATGGTCGACGGCATCGACCCGGGCTAGCGAGCTAGCGTTTCCCCAGCCAGGCCTCGATGTCGTCGCGCAGCTCTCGGCCGGCGGAGCGCGCCACCATGTGCCCCGATTCGTAGCGGGGAAACCGGATCTGCGCGTGCATAGCAGGGAAGTCCGCGTTGGCCGGCAGGTCGACTTCGAGCTCGCCGGGTCGCGCGAGCGAAGGCTCACTCTCGCGGTCGATGGATACTCGAAAGCCAGCGGTTCGATCGAGGACCGCGGCGATGGCGGGGGTATGCACGACGGCGTCGTAGCGCGCGTCGGTGATGAAGAGCCGCTCCGTGCGGAGGGCTCTCAGGAACGCGCTGCCCCGCACCGCTCCGGGGTCGGAAGGCAGGTCGACGCCGCACGAGGTCGTCTGGATCTGGAAGTACGCATCGCTCGATGCGATTGCGCCGAGACGAGCAGCCAGGGGCGCCTCCGCCGGGCTCGGATCCTGCGCAAATCTCGTGGCGCCTTCGCGCTCCGCAGCGGGGAGGTGGGGAACGTGCTCGAGGTCCACACCCAAGAGCATCGAGACGGCGCTCGGGGAGGCGAGGGCGCCGTAAACCCGCGACTTGAGCATCGAGTCTTCGAAGCCCTCCTTTTCGCGTACGTCGTACGGCTCCCGCTTCGACGTGCTCCGGAGATCGGGATCGTTGGCCATGATGGCTTTCTGCGCGTCGAACTGCGCCCATACGACGAGCGGCTGCACGAGGACGAGCCCCGCCACGTGGGGGCTTTGCCCGCGGGTGTCGGTGCGCCACACGGAGATCGTCTCTGCGAGCTCGTCCGTGGGCGTCGCGAGCAGCTGGGCCATCTCGAGCGCCCGGAGCCCGCCGTAGCTCTCTCCCATCAAGACCAGCGGGGCCGTACGCAGGGCGGGGTGCTTCGCAGTGACGGCTGCGACCACGCGAACGAAGTCGGCCGCGTCGTCGATGGACGAGAACGTGCACGTCCGCGGTGGCGCGCCGATTCCGTACGAGAAGCCCACCATGCGCTCGTCGATGTAGAGAAGATTGCCGAGCCGGGTCAGGCTCGCCGGATTCGCAACGGGCGCGCTCCCCACCGGCGCGGCGACGTCGATCATGTACGGAGCCGTGCCGAAAGGCAGCAGCCCCGCGGTGGTGGCGAAATGCGGGCCGCCATTGAAGAGCACGAAGAGGGGCTTCGTCTCCGGGTGCTCGTCGGCCGCGTGGAACACGTAGAACATCCTGCCCGGGATGCTCACCGCACCGCTCGGCTGTGGAGGCACGTCGACGAATCCCGCCTCGGCCTTCGGCAGAGGTGGCGCGTTCGTGGCGGGGGTCGGGCCCGCGCCCGTCGGCGCGGCATCGTGGTCCGCGGACGAGCACGCGAGCAACGTGGTGAGCACGAGCGACGCGAGTCGCCAGACGGTCGGCATTCCCATGAGTGGGGAGAGCCGCGGGCCGCGATCACGTTTCTTTCGTCGAACCGAGCGGCACGCCAACACGCGCCAACTAGGCCGCGAAGCTGGGGCGGCGCGGAGCTTCTTCGACCTCGAGATCGTCGTCCTCCACCACGTACTCGATGTCCGCATCGTCCATGAGCTCGGGGCCGGCCTCGAGCTTCTTCACGACGCGCACCAGCGCTTCGAAGCACGCCGGATCGAGCGCAGTTCCCACCGACTCGGCCATGATGGCCAGGGCCTTCTGCGGCTCGGTGGCGCCGCGATAGGGACGCTCGGCGGTGATGGCGTCGAAGATGTCGGCCACGGTGATGATACGCGTCTCCAACGTGATGTCGGGCGCGCCGATGCCGCGCGGATAGCCCTTGCCGTCGAGTCGCTCGTGGTGGGCGGCCGATACCACCGCAAGCTCGTCGAAGTGGGGAATGCGCATCAGGATCTGCTGGGTGTAGACCGGGTGACGCTTGATGGCCTCCCACTCGGCCTCGTCGAGCTTGCCCGGCTTGTCGAGAATGGAATTGCTGACGCCCAGCTTGCCCACGTCGTGGAGCAGGGCCCCGCGATGGAGCCAGCGCCGTCGCTCCGCCGAGACGCCCAGCTCCTTGGCCACCAGATCCGTGTACAGTGCAACGCGTGCGCTGTGCCCGGAGGTGTAGGGGCTCTTGGAGTCCACCACCTCGCCGAAGGCCGCGGCGATCTCGTCGAGGTAGGTGTCGTCCACCCGAACCGAGCACTGGGCCGGCGCCAGCTCGAACACCGCCTTGGCGATGAAGGGCGACCGGAGGGCGGTCCACATCTCGTGGTCAGAGCCCATGGCCAGGAGCGCGTACACCAGATCCGGATCGAACCAGGTGCCACTCCGGCTCCGCGCCTCGTCCATGGCAGCGGCCGCGCCCTCGGACCCGAAGAAGACGTCCACCACCTGCGCCAGCAGGGCGATGCGCGAGTGGATGGGAATCGCCTCGCCCACCAGCTGATCCGGGTGCCCGGTGCCGTTCCAGTGCTCGTCCAAGTGATAGATGCCCGCCGCCACGGCGTCGCCGAAGCGGAGTCGCTTGGCGATCTGCGCGCCGCGGTTGCAGCGGGTGGCGATGAGCTCCTGCGCCACCTCGTCCTTGGTCTCGAGGGAGCCGAGGATGGTGCGAATCTTGGTGACGATGCCGGCGCCGAGGGCGGTGTTCTCCAGGGCGAAGCGCACCACCTGGGGAAAGCTCCCATCGACCCACTTGAAGTCGCGTTTGAACTTCAGATCGTCGGTGAGGTAGAGCTCGCAGATGCGGGCCGCGTTGCTGCTGCACCCGAGATCCTTCAGCAGCAGGGTGAAGTACACCTCCTGCAGCGTTGCCTCCGAGAGGCCGATGGCGCGACCCAGATGCATGCCAATCCAGCACGCGCGCACGCAGTGACCGGGTGGCTGCCCTTCGGTGAGGTCGAGCGCGTAGCTCAGCGCGCCCAGAAGCTCGGAAAGGCGAAGATGGTTCTGGTGAGGCATGTCCTCCGTCGAACGGTCGCCCCGCGCGGACCTTTAGTTGCGGCGACGTCGCGCGGCCAGCACCGCTAGCGCCAGTCCCAGCCCCAGCAGCCCGGTCGCTCCGGAGCGCTCACCGCCGATGGCGCAACCTCCGCTGTTGCTCCCGTTGCCCGCGCCGTTCGGAGCGGAGGCGCCGGCATCCTCGGCCGCAGCTCCGCCATCGGGGGTCTCGACGCCGTCCTCGAAGGTTGCGGCCACCGCGTGGTCTTCGTTCATGGTCACGATCACGTCGCCGGTCACGGCCTTCCCGTCGACCTTCACCGAGGCGAGCCTCTTTCCGGGCGATGGCTGCGCCGTCACGCGCACCTTGGTGCCGGGGGCGTACCGCGTGGCGCCCTTGGGCGGCGCAGGGTCGGCCACGAGCGTCCCGCCCTCGGCCTGCAAGAAGAGCACGTAGGCGGCGGCCTTGGGGGTGGTCGACTGGGTGCGCAAGTAGGCCCACTGCGGACTGGTGGCGTTGGCCTGGGCGTCCGCGAGGTCGCGCACGCACCCCGGCGCGATGGTCATGTTCTGCAAGAACGCCCGCCACTTGTATTCCCGGTCCGGGGTCATGCCGCTCCAGCGAAAGCGGTACGTGATGAAGTCCTGGCTGCAGGGCTTGGTGCAGCACCCGGCGGTGCACTGCGCGTCCACGAAGGCCGTGGCGTCCGGCTGGTTCACCACCGGCAGCACATCCGTCCGCACTTCGGCGTTCGCCACGCAGTCGTAGTTGTGCACGGTGACGTCGGTCGTGGCGGTGGTCGCGGCGCTGGTGGTGGTCGCGACGCCGTTGGTGTCGGCGTACGAAACATAGGGAGACCGAGGCGCGCCGGCGCGGGTCACGAACACTCCCTGCCAGGGCGCCGGTGGGAGCCCGGCGCCGCTGCCCCCGCCGTCCCAGGGCGGGTTACCCCCACCGGGGTTGTTGTCGAGGATGTTCACCGCCGCCACCAGGTAGTCGTTGGTGGCGATGCCGCTCATGACGCGTGTACTCTGCACTGGTACCTCGATGGTCATCGACACCCCGGGCGGCAGTGGCCAGTACGGCTGGCCCTGTGGCGGAAACGAGAAGAAGCGCCCCGCGGAAGCACCTGGATACACCCCCGGCAACGCCTGGGTGGGGCACCCGCCGGCGGCGGTCAGCGGCTGGCGCGCCTCGCCGCGGGCGAAACGCTCGCTGAAGCAGCGGATGGGGTTCGCGGCGCTGATGGCCAACGACGTGCCCGCGGGCAGCGCCAGCTCCGGGTGCGCCCAGGCCCCGCTGCACCCCAGGCCCGCCATGATGACGCGCACGTAGTACACCTCGCCGGTCTGGGGGAGCCGCGGTCCGGTCGCCGTGTCGACGTCCTGAAAGCCCACGTAGGTCCAGATGAGATCCTCGTTGGTCTGGGAGATGAAGTTGTTGCACACGTGCCCCACCCGGCTCGGTGCGCCGTCGTACCAGTTGGCGGCTTCGGCACGACCTTCACGCGCCAGCACGAGGAGCACGAGCGTCACCAGCATGGCAACCGAGACGCGGGTGTATTTCTTCACGGAGACCTCCACGCTCCGTCCGGTGCAAGCCGCGCGCCTCCGCGAAGCGGCGCGAAAACGCGGTGAATCACCCATCTTCGCCTGCGCTTGCGCAGCCGCTGCTCAATTCCCCGCTGCGAACCTGCGCCATCGCTGCGCAGCCCGTGGCGCGGGGGAGGCCGATGGCTCGAGGCCGCACCGCGATGCCGCAGCGCGATGCCGCACGCGCCACTGTGGTTGCGCCTTCTGCATATGCTGACATCGGCTGGTGACAAATGCCCGGCGCGCGGCCCGCACGCCTTGCAAGGGCTCCCGGCCGGTGTGAAGATTCGCGGTCCATGCCCGACGCCTTCAAACTCGTCTCTCACTTCGAGCCCGCGGGCGACCAACCGCGCGCCATCGAATCGCTGCTCGCCGGGCTCGCCCGCGGCGATCAGCACCAGGTGCTCCTGGGCATCACCGGCTCCGGCAAGACGTTCAGCATCGCCAACGTCATCCAGGCGGTCAATCGCCCGACGCTCATCATGGCGCCCAACAAGACCCTGGCGGCCCAGCTCTACGGCGAGATGCGCGAGCTCTTTCCGGAGAACGCCGTCGAGTACTTCGTCAGCTACTACGACTACTACCAGCCCGAGGCCTACGTTCCCGCCAGCGACACGTTCATCGACAAGGACGCGATCGTCAACGACGCCATCGACCGCATGCGCCACTCGGCCACGCGTGCGCTGCTCTCCCGGCGCGACGTCATCATCGTCGCCTCGGTGAGCTGCATCTACGGTATCGGCAGCGCCGAGAGCTACTCCGGCTTGCTTATCGACCTCAAGGTGGGCGAAGAGTATCGCCGCGACAACCTGCTGCGCATGCTGGTGGACGTGCAGTACGAGCGCAACGACATCGACTTTCACCGCGGCACGTTCCGGGTGCGCGGCGACGTGGTGGAGATCTTCCCCGCCTACGAGCAAGACACCGCCATTCGCGTGGAGTTCTTCGGCGACGTGGTGGAGGCCATCAAGGAGGTCGACCCGCTGCGCGGCAAGGTGAAGAGCTCGGTGCCCCGCATCGCCATCTTCCCCGGTTCCCACTACGTCACGCCGCAAGAGCAGATGCGCCGGGCCATCTCCCAGGTGCGCGAGGAGCTCCGCGACCGCCTCGACTTCTACGACAAGGAAGGGCGCTTTCTCGAGAAGCAACGACTCGAGCAGCGCACGCAGTACGACATCGAGATGATGGAGCAGATGGGCTTCTGCAACGGCATCGAGAACTACTCGCGCCATCTCTCGAACCGCAAGCCGGGTGAGCCGCCGCCCACGCTCATCGACTACTTCCCCAAGGACTACCTGCTCATCCTCGACGAGTCGCACCAGACGGTGCCGCAGGTGGGCGCCATGTACAAAGGCGACCGCGCGCGGAAAGAGACCCTGGTCGAGTACGGCTTCCGCCTCCCCAGCGCCCTCGACAACCGGCCGCTCCGCTTCGAAGAGTTCGAGAGCCACATCGGCCAGTGCATCCACGTCTCTGCCACGCCCGGCGAGTACGAGATGCAAAAGGCCCAGGGCGTGTTCGTGGAGCAGCTCATTCGCCCCACCGGCCTCATGGACCCCGAGGTCGAGGTGCGCAAGGTGTCGGGCCAGGTCGACGACCTGCTGAACGAGATTCACCTGCGGGTGAAGGCCGGCGAGCGCGTGCTTTGCACCACGCTCACCAAGCGCATGAGCGAGGACCTCACCGACTACTACCGGGAGCTCGGCGTTCGCATTCGTTACCTGCACTCCGACATCGACACCCTGGAGCGCATCGACATCTTGCGCGATCTGCGGCTCGGTGAGTTCGACGTGCTGGTGGGCATCAACCTGCTCCGAGAAGGCCTCGACCTTCCGGAGGTCTCGCTGGTGGCCATCTTCGATGCCGACAAGGAGGGCTTCTTGCGCAGCCCTCGCTCGCTCATCCAGACCATCGGCCGCGCCGCGCGAAATCAGAACGGGCGCGTCATCATGTACGCCGACTCCATCACGCCGGCCATGAAGTACGCCATCGACGAGACCGCGCGCCGTCGCGGCATCCAGGGTAAGTACAACGAGGAGCACGGCATCACGCCGGCGACCATCGTGCGTGCGGTCATGAACATCAACCCCGCCGCCGGTACCATCGACTACCTGGCGATTCCCAAGACGCCGAAGGGCGGTACCAAGGGCAAGGCCGCGGTGGCGGAAGACGACTTGGGCGAGCGCATCCAGGCCATGCGCCTGGAAATGTTCGAGGCCGCCGAGCGGCTCGACTTCGAAACCGCCGCGCGCTTGCGCGACGAGCTACGGCGGCTCGGGCCGGGCGGGGCAGGGGCCGGCAACGACACGGGAAACCAAACCGCTGCCGAGCCCAAAGCCTACGAGCCGTACTCGAAGAAGTCGGCGCGCGGCAAGAGCAGCTCGCGCAGCGCGACGCGAGCACCCAGCAGCTCTGCCCGGAGCACGAACGGACGCCCCACGGCGCAGCCGCAAAGCGGAGCGCGTCCGCTCCCCACCGCCGCGAAGACTGCCCCTGCCAAGAAGCGTGCAGTGCGCAAGTAGATCGGGGGGAGTCTCCCGCAGTGCGGGCGCGAGCCATCACCGCGCGTCCGCGTTCGAGCTGCGCGGAAAATGCGTGCTACCCTCTTCTCGTGCGCGCGTTCTTCTTCATGGTGGTCTGCTCGGCATTGCCCGCCCTGGCCTGTGGGGGCCGCGTGCTCTCCGGCGACGTGGGAGCCGCAGACGCGGCGCCGGTGGCGGTGGTCGATGCGGGCAAGGACGCCGCCGATCCGCCGGACTGCATTCACTGCAACGATCTCCTCGAGGGCATCAACCTCGGCACCGGCAAGGTGTGCCGGAAGAACGTGACGCCCACCAGCTCGCAGCGGCGCTTCGAGAACTACGTGAGCTGCGCGTGCGGGGCGAATCAGTGCAAGGAAGCGTGCACCGGATTCTGCTCCGGCGGTCCGCTCTCCGCCGAGCCGGCGTGCGAGACGTGCATCAAGATCGAGCGTTGCAGCGCCGTGTACGCGCAGTGCCTGGAGGATCGCTCGCTGTGAGCTCTGCGGGTGCGGTTGCGCCACCGGCAAACGCCGGATACCCTTGAAGACAGTGCTCGTTCACGCTCATGCTGCCGCTGGTGCGCCTCCGTGAGGCGCTTGCGCGCCCGAACCGCGGTCGTGGCCCTGGGCACGTGCGGCGCGCTCTACGCGTGCACCATCGTCAACGGCCTCGAAGTGCCGAAGCGTACCGACGCCGGCGTCACGCCCAACCCGCGCGATGGTGGCACCGTCGTCGATGCGTGCGTCGTGCCCGATGCGGGGCCGGTTCGCGACTCCGGCACCATCGTCCCTGGTGGCCCGCCCATCGACGGCGTCTACGCCGTTCGCAAGATCGCCTTCGGCACCGGGAGCTTCGACACCGGCAACAACAGCGTCTGTCCGCGCATCTTCCAGACCTGTCGGCGCCCCAACGGCGTTCAGATTCAGCCGGCGACCAACGAGTGCGCCAACAGCGGCGGCGCGGCCATCGCGCTCCTCTCCACCAGCTACTCGGTGGAGTCCCGGTACAATGTTCTCACCGCTGCCGGCAAGGCGGGGGCGCTCTTCCGCATCCAGCGGGCAGCGGGGACCGATCGCGCTGGTATCTCGTTCTATCCTTCGCCGGGCCGCGAGGTGTGTGGCAAGGACGTGGCGCCTCTGTGGAACGGCAAGGACCTGTGGGACCTCGATGGCGCCGCGCTCTCCGACAAGTCCTCCAAGATATCCAGCTACTTCACGCAGACCACGCTCTCGCCCACGGCACAGTCGCTCACGGTGCAGCTCCCCGGGCTGGCGCTGCGCGCTTCGTCGGAGTTCACGCTCCGGCTCGACAACCCCACGCTCACCTTTCGCCTCGTGAACGGAGAGCCGGTGGAAGCGCTGGTGATCGGGCGCTGGCCGGCGGATGACTCCTATCGCGCCATCCGGTCGCTTCTCGTCGGCGACGACAAGCATCCGCTCTGCAAGGACCCCATGCTCGAGCCCCAGGCGCGGAAGTTCCTCTGCGAGTCGCGCGACATCGCGGGGAGCGGCACGCCGGCGGGCCAGAACTGCGACGCCATCTCCATGGCCATCGATCTCGAGCTCGCGCCGGCCCAGTTGGGCGACGTGCAGACCCTCAAGGTACCGGCCGACCCCTGCGCCGACGCCCCCGCGCCTTCCCCCGTCTGCCCCTAGCTGTCTCGTCACGGGCAGCGACATGCGCCGCCGCCTTCGGAGGCGACGCACGAGCAGCCGACGCCGCACTCGATGCCTCCGCAGCCGAACACCGCGCACTCGACCTGACCTGCCTTGGTGGGCGGACGCCCGCGACTGCAGTCGCAGGAGGGACCACTTGCGCCGGGGCTACACGCGCAGCCCACGCCGCAGCTGATCGGGGCGCCCTTGCCGTTGTCGCAAGAGCCCGCCGCGAACTCGGCGAAGCCGTCGGCGGTGCAGAGAAGGCCCGTGTTTCCCCGTCGATCCTGCGAGCCGGCCGCTTTCGCCGGCAGGCAACACACGTCGAAGCCGGTGCAGCCGCCCTGCAAAGTGCGGATCGAGCCCGTCGTACAGGTGGGCTTGGGGTTCGCGGTGGAGCCCTTGACGCAGGTGCCGCCGAAGTCCGCGCAGGCGAGGGAGTCGGCGCCGCCGCTGGACGAGGACGCGCCGCCGCTGGACGAGGATGCGCTGCTGCTGGTCGAAGAGGCGCACCCACTCAGGGTGGCGAGCGCGAGCATGAGCAAAGCCGTGAGGTTGGAAGAAAGAGGGGGCATGGATCCGGGTCTCGGTAAGTAAAGGAAGAAGCCGGCGGCGAGGGCGCGGCGAACGACCAGCAGCGATGCAAGCATCGGTCCGCTAGAAATGACGCGTGATCCGCGGGGCCACGCGCGGACGAGCCAGCGCCCGCACGCGACACGTCGCGCCCGCACGCGGAGGTCTCGCGACGTCCTGCGAACGCGGGACGGCCCAACCCCCGGGAAACTGGGCAATTGCCGTCGGTACGCCCCTTGCTCGGGCGCGCCCATGCTTCGTCGCTTCGCTCCGGTCTCCGCGCTCCTGGCGCTCGCAGTTCTCGTCCCCAGTTGTGCGTCGTCCGATGCGCAGCCGCGCGAGGACGACTTCTCCGACGAGGCCTGGTCGAACCTGCCCGCCGGGCCCGAAGAGGGAACCGCCGTGGACGCGGACGCGCTCGCGACCGAGGACGTGAGCACCAGCGAGACCATCGACACCGACGATCCGCCGAGCGCGGACGACGATAGCGACGACGCGAGCTACGAAGCGCCGTCGGTGGCCGATCTCCCCATCGACACGGCCCCCGGCGAGCTCGGCGAGCTGGTCACCCTCGGCGCGCTGAAGTACCGCAATCCGGTCCTCGGCAACTGCGCCGATCCGGGTGTGATTCGCACCGGGGGCAGCACGCCGACGTACTACGCGGTGTGCACCGGCGGCGGGTACCCGCGCTTCTCGTCTCCGGACCTCGTGCACTGGAAGGCGGACGGACACATTTTTACGCCTTCCACCCGGCCCACCTGGGCCACCGGCAACTTCTGGGCGCCGGAGATTCACCACGTTGGCGCGGGCTTCGTCGCCTACTTCTCGGCGCTCTCGTCACGTCGCGGCAAGATGTGCATCGGCGCGGCCCGCGCGGCCTCACCGGAGGGGCCGTTCAAGGACATCGGAAGGCCTCTCGTTTGCAGCTCGCACGTGAGCCTCATCGACGCTCATCTCTTCACCGCCGCCAGTGGTCGCCACTTTCTCTACTACAAGACCGACAGCAACGCGCTTCGCCCGCAGGAGCGCACGGTGGTGTACGGACAAGAGGTGGGCGCCGACGGCGTGACCTTCGTCGGACCGCGTCGGGCGCTCCTGCAGAACACCCTGCGCTGGGAGGGCGACGTGGTGGAAGGCCCGTGGGTCGTCGGCCACGGCGGCTTCTTCTACATGTTCTACAGTGGATTCCGCTACTGCAACGGGACGTACTCGGTGGGCGTCGCGCGCTCGAAGTCGCCCCTGGGGCCGTTCGTGAAGCGCGGCAACCCGATCCTGCGCTCCAACGCTGCGTGGTCCGGCCCCGGTCACAACTCCATCGTGAGCCGCGGCGGTCACGACTACATCGTTTACCACGCGTGGCGCGGCAAGCACGAGTGCGGGCAAGCCGGCGGGCGCGCGATGCTCCTCGACCGCGTGCGCTGGGTCGGGGGTTGGCCGCGCATCAACAACGGAACCCCGAGTCGCGGCTCCCTGCCCGCGCCCTAACGAGACTGTCACGAGGCTCGCTACTTCTTCTGCGTTGCCGTGACCACCCGACGCGCTTCTGCATCGGGAGCGGCAGCCACCGAATAGTAGTCCGCGAGGTCCGCAGGAACCGCCGTGCCGCGCGCGCGCTGGTGTGCGACGAGCGTCGATACGACCCCCAGTACCTTCCCGTGGGCGTCGAGGAGGGGACCGCCGGAGCTCCCCGCGAACGCCGCCGCGCTGGTGACGATTCCTCGTCCATCGGCCCGGACCACCTTGCCGTACGTCACGAAGGGATACCCGTCCGCCAGCGTCTTCCGCTCCGCGTCGGATAGCCAGGCGAACGCAGGATTGCCCACGATGAACACCGGGTCTCCGACCTTCGGGAGATCGGGAGCGAGCTCGAGCCAAGCGCTGCGTTCGGGGCCCCGCGCGACGACGAGGTCGAAGCTCTGATCATAGCTCACCTCGTCGACGCAGTTCGCCATGGCAACGGCGCCCGCCTTGCACGCGAGCGCATGCGCGTGGCCTCCGGCAACGAGCATCTGGCCACAGCCCGGCCCGCTGAATGCGGTGCCATCGGTTGCGTAGCGAAACTCGCCGAAGAAGCACTCGTACGTGCCCACCGTGAGGTTGGCCTCGAGCACGTGATGCGCGGTGAGATCCCATCCCTTGGCCACCGCGAGCTCGTTCTGACCCACCGCGCCGCGAACGCGCTCTGCATCGAAGGGCCAGGTGGTCGCTGCGCGCAGGGGGGTGAAGAGCGCGCGAATGCAGGGGAGGCTCGGCTGGGTCCGGTCGCAGTCCGGCAGATCTTCGAAGGTTCGAAGTACGACGCCGGCGTCACCTCCGTCGGGCGCCGGCCGGTTCGCAGCCGCGTCGGTGGGGATGGCCAGGCCTGCGTCGTTGGCGCTGCACGCGAAGAGCCCGAGGGTCAGTGCTACCGAGGTTGCGTACCGGATCATGGGAAGTGCCACAGCAAGGTACGGGCCATCACGCGAAGCCCGCAGCGCTGCGTGATTCCCGAGTCCAGCGCCTGACGGTGCCGTCTCGGGGGCACAATGTGGCACGACGAGAACCCGACTCAGGGCTTCTTCCGTGAACCGGCGCCTTCCATCCACAGGCGCACCGAGAGATCGGCCAAGGGCTCCACGCCGATGCCGCCGATGGGTAGCCGATCGCCCGCCACGCGCCGCACGACTTGCGGTGCGAGACCCATGGCGAACGCGGTCATCATGAGGACCGGCGGGGGCATGTCGTCGCGCAGCGCGCCGGCGCCGATGCCTTCGCCGATGGTGCGGAGCAAGAGCCCTACGTGCCCGGTCATGAAACGCGGGATGAGGCGCTCGAGGCGCGCCGTGGAACCGAGCGCTTCGCGCACCACCAGGCGCATGGTCGTGAGCTCGAGATCGCTCATGTGGCCGATGCGCACGAAGGCCTGCCGGAGCTTGTCGGCGGTGGTCTCGCCCTTGCCCATGGCCGTTTCGAGGTCGGCGATGAGGGCGCCGTACGCGTCTTCGACCACCGCCAGGAACAGGTCGTCCTTGGTCTTGAAGTAGTAGTAGATCATCCCGACGTTGGTGCCGGCGCCCTTGGCGATGGTACGCAGCGAGGCGCCGTCCACGCCCTCGCTCACGAAGCTCTCGCGTGCGGCCACTACGATGCGATGCTGGATGTCACTCTTGGGCCTTGCCATCAGAGAAGCTTCTTTCGAAATCGCAGGGACGTGAACGTCACGAGGGCTACCAGGATGGCCGCCAGCCATACCACTTCGCCCGCCAGGTCTCGGGTATCACTTCCCCGGAGCACGATGCCCCGGACGATGCGCAAGAAGTGGGTGAGCGGTAGCCCTTGGGCGAGCCATTGGGCGGGCCGGGGCATGCCTTCGTAGGGGAACATGAAGCCCGAGAGCAAGATGTTCGGGAGCAGGAAGAAGAACGACATCTGCATCGCTTGCTGCTGCGTCTGCGCCACCGTGGAAAATACCAGCCCCAGCGCCAGATTCGCCGCGATGAACATGAGCGCGAAGGCGTAGAGCAACGGCATCGAGCCCACGATGTGCACGCCGAAGACGAAGCGGCCCACCAGCAGCACCAGCGTCATCTGCACGTAGCCGATGGCGACGTAGGGGACGATCTTGCCCACCACCAGCTCGATGCGCTTCACCGGCGAGACGATGAGCTGCTCCAGCGTGCCCCGCTCCCGTTCCCGGGCGATGGCCATGGCCGTGAGCATGACCATGGTCATGGTGAGGAGGACGCCAACCAGGCCGGGAACGACGTAGACCGCCGTGCGGAGATCGGGGTTGTACCAGGTGTTGGGCTCGAGCTCGATGGGCACGTCGGCCGCCGGCATGCCGGCGTTGCTCAGGCGCGCCACCATGAGCTCTGCCGAGCGCGCGGCCACGAATGACGCCGCGGTGTTCGTCGCGCTGCCCACCACCTGCGGGTCCGATCCGTCGACCACCAGCTGCAGGTGGGCCTTACGCCCGCGCACGATGTCCGATGCGTAGTTCTTGGGGACCACCAGGGCCACCCGCGCTTGGCCGGCTCGGAGCGCATGCTCCACGTCGTCGTAGCCTTGCGCGTGACCCACCACGTCGTAGTACCCGGTGGACTCCAGGGTGCGGACGAGATCCCGAGACTCGGCGCTCTGGTCCTGATCGTAGACGATGGTCGCGATGTGCCGGACGTCGGTGTTGATGGCGTAGCCGAAGAGCAGTAGCTGGATGACCGGCAAGAGCAGCATCATCGCCATGGTGAGACGATCGCGCCGGAGCTGGAGCAGCTCTTTCCAGGCGATGACGAAGACGCGGCCGCTCATCATGCGGCCCGTCCCGCTTCTTCGCTGGCGAGGGTTCGTTCGTCGGCGCGCACCATGGCGACGAAGGCGTCTTCCACCGTGACCCGCACTTCTCTCGACACCCGTACTTCGACCCGCGCCGCACCCAGCACCTCGCGGGCCACGATTTGCGGGTCTGCGCGCTCCTTCACCGCCACCCGGAGCACGTGTCCGAAGTGCGCTACCTCTTCCACCCGCGGGTCGGCGCGCAGGAGCTCGGCAGCGTGCACCGTGGGCGCCTTGTCGCTCTCGGCGGCGACCTCGATCTCCGCGGCCCGGAGGTTGCGCCGCTCGACGACCGCCTCCGGCGTACCGATGTCCAAGAGCGAGCCGCGAAAGATGAACGCGAGGCGATGACAGTGCTCCGCCTCGTCCATGTAGTGCGTCGTCAGGAGCACCGTGGTGCCTTCGGCCGAGATGCGATGGATCTGATCCCAGAACTCCCGGCGGCTCACCGGGTCGACGCCAGCGGTGGGCTCGTCGAGGAACAGGAGCTTGGGCTCGTGGATCGTGGCGCTGGCCAGGGCCACCCGCTGCTTCCACCCGCCGGAGAGGGTGCCGGCGATCTGCTTTCTTCGGTGTTGCAGGCCGGTGCGCTCGAGCACCTCGTCGACGCGCGCCCGGCGTCGCATGAAGGGGACGCCGTAGATGCCGGCGTAGAAGCGGAGGTTCTCCATGACCGAGAGGTCCTCGTACAGGCTGAAGCGCTGGGTCATGTAGCCGATGCGTTCCTTGATCTTCTCCGACTCCCGCGCGATGTCGAAGCCCACCACGGTGCCGCTCCCACCGGTGGGGTCGAGGATGCCGCAGAGCATGCGGATCACCGTGGATTTTCCCGCGCCGTTGGGGCCCAGCACCCCGAAGATCTCCCCGGCCTCGACCTCGAACGAGACGTCGCGCACGGCCACCAGCTTTCCGAAGCGGCGAGAGAGGTGATGCGTGGCGATGATGGGCGCGCGTGCGTTCATGGTGCTACCGCACGACTTTCACGAAGCTGGGGATGCCGGCGTGGAGCTTCCGCTCTGGATCTTCCACCCGCACGCGCACGCGGATGACGAGGTTCTGGCGCTCGCGATCGGTGAACAGGTATCGCGGCGTGAACTCCGTGTGGTGCGCGATGTCCTCCACCACGCCCGTGAACGGCGTCGCCGGCGAGTCCACGCGGACCTCGGCCTTGGCGCCGATCTTCACGCCGTCGATCTGGTTCTGCGGCACGAAGACGTCGACGTACGGATGCGCGGTGTCGGCCAGCGTAGCGATGGGCGCGCCGACGGTGGCCAGCTCTCCCGGCTCCACGTGCACGTCGAGGACTTCCAGGTCCGCGGTCCCGTGCGACTTCGGCGTGTAGCGGAGGAGCCGCTCGTCCTCCAGCGCCACCGCGGAAGCGGCGCCGGCGATGCGAGCCTTGGCGCGGGCGATCTCCTGGCTGCGCGCGCCGGCTTGCAGGCTTCCCAAGCGTTGCTCCAGGGATTGCTTCTCGGCGGTGGCGCGCTGGAGCTCGGCTTCGGCGCGGTCGAGCTCCGCCTGCGAGATCGAGGTCGACGCCCGGAGCGCGCGGGTCCGCTCCACGGTCTTGGTCGCGATGTCCATGGCCGCCTTGGCGGCGCGCACCTGCGCGGCGGTGGACGCCACGTCTTGCGGCCGCGCCCCGGCCTTGAGGAGCGCCAGATCGTCCTCCGCGGCCTCGAGCTCGTGCTGCCGCGCGTCGCGCGCGAGCCGCGCGGCCTTGTCGTCCACGTGCGCCAGGACGGTGTCGTGCACGTGGTCGCCTCGGTGCACGTCCACCGAGAGGATGCGTCCGGATACCTCGAAGGCGATGATCCGCTGGTCCAGCTCCATCACGCCCTGAAGGCCGGGTGGCGCCGAGGTGGCGGGCGCACAGGAGCCGAGGAGCAGGGCAAAACCCGCCACAATCGGGGCGTGCGAGTTATTTATCATACGACTGATAATATACCCAGGCGAGCCGATGGCAAGGGTCACGTCGCTCCGGAGGCGTGAGCCTCACGGTCGCGATGGCCCGGCGCCGCGATTCAGGTCGTTTCGGTGTGCGGTTGCGCTTCGGCGGCGCGGCCCTGGAAGAACAGGTTGGTGGCGAGCTCGTCGTGAAACGACAGGACCTCCATGTGCTCGGGCCCCCACAGTGCGCCCAGCTCGGCGATCGCATGCCGCAGATGACCCTCGGCCTCCGCATCGCATCCGGCGGCCCCGAGCCACACGGCCAGCTTCACGCGCGCGCGGGCCCGGAACATCACGTCCTGCCCGGCGTCGGCCACGCGTCTCCGGGCGTCCTCGAGGTTCAGGGCCAAGTCACCGCGGAGCTGATCTTGCAGCGTCGCGACCCGCGCTCCGTCGCCGCGCACCTGCGCCAACCGGAGCCAGTAGGCGCGAATCAGGGACGGCGACGTCTCGGACCCCGAGATCGCGTTCCGGAGCGCTTCCTCGTACTCCGCCGCCGCGCGATCGAGGTGACCCTGTGCATGGAGGCGGCGCGCTCGGTCGAAGATGCTGCCGGCGCGCAGCCGATCCATGGCGAGCCGGGCGGTGCCGCAAATGGGAAAGTCGGAGGCCATCGGATTCCTCTCGGCCATGCTACGCCAATCCGAGTGCGGCCGCTCCCCTCCGCGGGTGGAGCCGGGGGCGACGCTCGTTGTGGGCCCCTCGCGACGGTTCCCCGAACCCGAGTCGACGGTCCCCGCTTCGCCGCATAGTTTTCGGCCATGAGCCCCTGCCACCGCTCGAGGCGCGGCTCATCGAGGTGCTCGACGGCCTCGGGGCGGCACCGTCGGACCGGGCTTTGGAAGAAGTGGTGTTCTACACCGGACAGATGCGCGAGCTCCGTGGCATCGTCGAACGCAAGGACCACAGCCGGGGGCGCGGCTACGTCGGTTTCGACACCTTCGGCTCCGGCTCGAATTCTTGGGCGGCCGCCCGCAGCCGGAGCTGAGCGCTATCCGAGGTCGATCCAGTAGTAGCGCTTCGCGGGTTTGGTCGGGTCGAGCACCTGCGTTTCGCGGAGCACGCCGCCGTTCCGCTCGATGACGCGAATGGAAGCGGCGTTGGTGTCGTTGCAGGTTACAAGTACCTCGTGCAGTCCGAGCGTACGGGCCACCGGCAACGCGAGCCGCAGCATCTCCGTGGCCACCCCGCGGCCGCGGAACGAGGGCACCGTGTCGTAGCCGATGTGCCCGCCGTCCCGACGAAGCGACTCCGTGAGCTCGTGACGGATGGAGATGCGTCCCACGAACTGCTCTTCGTGGATGGCCCAGAGTTGCGTGCTCGGGACGAACTCCGCGGTTCTGCGGGTCGCCTCGGCGAGCTTCTTGGCCACGAAGGCGCCGAAGTCTCGCTCCACCTCCGCGAGATCGCCGCCGATGTACCAGGGCAGGCCCTCGTCCTGGAATTCCCGGAGCCCGCGCAGGAACGTGTCGCGATGGGCTTCGGTGGGCGGCACCAAGGTGATCTTCGGGGAGCTCATGCGCTCGTCAGTGTAGCGCGCAGCTCCGCGAAGTCGTCAGTCGACCGCGTACACGCAGTTGAACTTGGGCGATTTGCAGGTGAGGTTGAAGAGCCGCCGTCCGCCGGACCCGGCGGTGTAGCCGATGCTGCAGGCGTAGGTCTCGCCGGCGTAGGGCACGTTGGCCGATGCAGTGTTGGCCTTGGGGTCGAGGTCGGTGCAGACCGGTGGGACGCCTGCGCCGCAGTCGACGTACAGTCTGCAGCCGCGCTGGGCGGTCTTGCACGCGAGCTTGCTCTGGCAGGCGCTGGACGATTGGGCCGTCTTGGTGAGCGCGTAGTCGTAGGCCCAGTCGTAGCAAACCTGGGTCTCCGAGGCCGCCGACCCGATGCAGCCCTTGGTGTCGAAGGCGACCTTGTCGACCACCGTGGGGGTGCTACTCCCGCTGCTGGTGCCGTTCCCGCTGCTGGTGCCGCCCGGCGACGCCGGATCGCTGGAGCACCCGACGACTACCACGAGACAGAGTATCGATGAGAAAACGCGCATGAGTTGAGCCTCCGGTTGCTCATTTCATGTATGCGCGCCACGGGGGCCTCGCTACCGACACGATCGGACATCGGAGGAGCTATCGTTCGACTCGGCTCTTGAGGTACCCACCCCCGACGAGGCCGGTGGCCACCAGCGCCCACGCCACGACGGCGATGAGCACGTTCATCCCCGTGTCCGTCCCGAAGTACGAATGCAGCGGCGGCTTGCCGTCGGCGCTCCACCGCGCCCATCCATACAGATCGCTCGCGACCCACAGGCCGAGCGCGACCATGGCGATCTGCGAGAAGCCGATCGTGAGAATGACGGCCTTCCAGAAGGAGTCGAGGGGCTTCCGGACGTCTTCGATTGCCACGAAGGCGCATTGGCCGGCCTCTGGCGTTTCCGTGCGCCCCCATGGCGCGCCAGGCGAGAAAGTTGTGGTGCGTCCGGGCCACACATACCTTCGGCCCATGCTCACGCGCTTCTCCGCTGCGCTCGTGATTCTCCTGCTCATGCTGCCAACGTCCGCTGCGGCGGCTTCGAAATCGCACGTCGCGTGGCGTGAGGTGACGGCGGCGAACGGGAGTGGCGCGGACTTCGGCAATCGCTTCCGTGCGATGCTCGTTCGCGAAGCGCTGCGGGCGAAGTGGAGAGACGGCGCGCTCCTGTCGGCGTCGGTGTCGGCGAAGGTGGCGACGGTCGTGGAAGTCGTGGACGAGGACGGGCCCCGCAGCACCGGGAGGTCCACCGCGCGAGCGACCGTTCTTCTGACCTGGGCTTGCGCCGCGCGCATGGAGATTGCCGCGAGTGCGCGTGGCCGCCTGGTGGGGGCGAGCTCCGTCGAGGAGCGGGCGCTCGTGCAGCTCGCGCGCCGCGTGGTGGCGAAGCTCGCGAGAGCGGCTGCCGCGTCGTGCTCCGATGCAGCGCGCGGCGCGTGATGGGGGGCGCCCGCGCTCGGTCCTCGTGCTAGGCGTGGCGCATGTCGAGCCTCCGCCGGATGCGCGCGTCGGTTGGCTTGCTTCTCGCTGCGGCCGCGTGTGCCTCGCCCCGGCCCGTTTCGGCGCCGCCCGCAGCCGTTTCGCACATTATCGTCGGGGCCGACGCGGTCCGGGTCGACGGTGCTCCCGTCGCACGTCTGGAGGACGGCGTGTTCCCGGCCTCGGAGCGAGCGCGAAGGTTCGAGATCCTGCGCGTGGTCGAAGCACTTCGCGCGACGTGTGCGGCCACCGGGAAGAACCCCATGGTGGACGTCGACGGCTCCCTTCCGTACGAGACGCTATTCGGGCTCACCTTCAGCATGGCGCGCGCCGGCTGTCGCGGCGTCGATCTGCGGCTCGCTTCGCAGGCGGGCACCGTCGCGCATCGTTTTCCGCGCTCCACCGACGGTGTGGCGCCGAGCGATGGACCTCCGGTGGGGGGCGACCTCGGACTGACGATGTCGATCTCCGCGACGTCGGTGACACTCTGGTCTCGCGATGGAAAGCTCGGCTCCGAGGGGAGCCCGATGGTCCTGGACGAGCCCTCGACGCCGGCGCGCGCGCAGCGATTGACCGCCGCACTCCGGCGTATCGTCGACGCGCGCTGGCCCGGTGCGTCGGGCGAGCGCCGCTCGCAGGCCGACCGGCAGATCGACGTCCGTGCGGACGCCACTCTCCGGGCCGCCGATCTCTTGCCCCTGCTCCGCG
>JABFRG010000001.1 GCA_013141295.1 Polyangiaceae bacterium | reverse complement strand
CGATCCCATCCCGAACTCGGAAGTTAAGCTCTTCGGAGCCGATGGTACTGCACGGGAAGCCGTGTGGGAGAGTAGGACGTCGCCGGGATTATTCCCCGAAAGCCCGCAGAGGCGCAGCATTCAGCTGACCTTTGCGGGCTTTTCTTTTTTGTCGTTTGTGGCGCCTGAGTTCTCGGAGGGGCAGATGCGCGTTGGATTTCTCGCTGTTTTCGGGTCGGCGGTTCTGGGGTGCGCGGGTGGTGCAAGCGGGGGGCAACAGTCGCAGACGCTGTTTGCCTCGGAGTCCGGGTGCCCCAGCGAGAAGGTCGAGGTCTATCGCGTAGGCGAGAACATTTTCTACCTGCGCGGTTGCGGCTACAAGCAGGTGTACACCTGCGTGACCCAGAATCCGGGCAGCTTCCAGCAGGGCAACACGTGCGTGCCCAACGGACCCCGCGAACCACTCGTGGCCGCCAGCGCCGCCCCTTCCGCTCCGGCGCCGATACCCCCGGTGGTGGTGGCGCCGTCCGCCCCGAAGATCTTCTTGGTGCAACCGCCGCCGGGAGCAAGTGCGGTCGCAAGCCCTGGAGGAACGTTTGCACCAGGCACGCTGGTCCACGTCGTCGCCTCCGACGGTCAGCGCTACGCCGCGACCGCGGAGCAGGAGGCTGGCGATCAGATATCGGTCCTTTTCGCTACCGGCCAGCGCCAGTGGGTGCCACGCGGCTCGGTGGTTCGCCTGCCGTGAGGCCGCGAAGGTTCAGCCTTCGTTGGCGGCGATGGCCTTGGCGTAGCGGTCCCAGTCCTTGTCGCCGGTGTCGATGACGGAGTGCCGCAGGCGCGTGTACTTCAACGCCTCGAGGCGGCGGGCGCGGGAGGTCTGCAGCGCGACCATGGCCTTGTCCGAGCTTCCGTAGTGGGCCGCGAGGTTCTGCCAGTCGGCGCCGTCGTGCTCTTCGCGGCGGAAAGACCGCGTCTCCAGCGCCTCCTCCGGGAGCGTGAGCAGCACGATGGAGATGCCGAGCTCGGCGAGCTCCGCGTCGATGGCCTCGTAGAAGCTCCATGCGGGAACGAGCGCGAAGTACGACAGGTGGAAGCGCTCGAGAATGAAGCCCTGGGAGCGATCCCGCGGCAGCCCATCGCAAACGGTCCGAAGCCGGCGCACCAGGACCTCCGGCTCGAGCGGCGCGGTGGCGAGCTCCGCCATCAGATCGCCGAAGGTCTCTTCCTCCGGGACGATCAACGATGGAGCGAGGTGTAGGCGCTGCAACGCGGAGAGCGTGTGGCTCTTACCAGTGCCGGTCAGGCCTTCGAGGATGATGCGCACCGGGCGACGGTACCACGTACCGCACGGTTCAGCCGGAGGCGTGCGCGAGCCGGTGATCTCGCAGCTTCCGCGACATCAGCCCATGAAAGAGCGGCGGACAGAGGGCGATGACCACCATCGTGGCGTAGCCGGCAGGCAGCTGCGGGCTCCCCTCCATGTGTCGAAGCACCTGGTAGGGGCGCGCGGCGTTGGCGTGGTGGTCCGAGTGCCTCTGGAGCTGGAAAAGCAGCAGGTTGGTGACGAAGTAGTTGGAGTTCCAGGAGTGGAGCGGGGTGGTCACCTCGTAGGTGCCGCGGTCGTTGATCACGCGCCGGGACAGCCCGTAGTGCTCCACGTAGTTCACGATCTCGAGGAGCAGGATGGCGATCACGCCCTGTCCCAGGAAGAAAGCGCCACCCGCCGGGCCGAAGGCCACCAGCGCACCCACGAAGAACGCGAACGTGACGGCGTAGTAGCGGGCGAGCTCGCTCGAGAGCGGGCCATGCGGCAGGCCCTTGCGCTGCGCTGCGGCCCGTTCGAGGGCAAATGCGTGCGGGATGTTCCGGGCGAGGGCGCGAGCCGCGAACGCGTAGACGGTCTCGCCTTCGCGGGCGGTGGAGTTGTCTTTGGGGGTCGCCACGTGAACGTGGTGGCCGAGCACGTGCTCCACCTTGAAGCTGGCGTATCCGACCGTCGACAGGAGCAGGCCGCCGACCGCCTGCAGCGCGCGGCTGCGGCGGTGAATGAGCTCGTGACCGGTGTTGATGGCGATGACGCCGGAGACGAGACCGATGGAGAGCGTCCAACCGAGCTTCCCCAGCATCGAGAGCGGCGCGTGCGTGACCACATAGCCGCCGTAGCCCACGCACGCGAGCTGCACCGGGAGGCACAGCACGAGCAGCGTGGTGTAGAAGCGGTCGGCCCGGAGCTGCACCTCTTCGGTCGCGTCGGGGTTGTGGGCGTCTTTCCCGATGAGGAAGTCCACCACGGGGATGAGCCCGAAGACCACCGCCGGCACCAGGAAGGCAAAGAGGTTCCAGTGGCCGAGCCGGCCCGCCAGCTGAACCGCCAACACCGGTAGCGCGGGCGGCAGCAGGAAAAGGAGGTACCCATACTTCTTCCGGGCCGGAATGGTCGTGTCCGTCGACGCGCGCATCGAATCACCTCCAGGTCTCTACTTACTAAATCATTAATTAGTTGCGCGCAACCGAGGCCGGTCGTTTTGCAAAATCATCAATAATAACAACGGATAGTTTGACCGACATTGACCCAAGCTGGACGACTGACATTGAACTTGTTGCCCGCTTACGGAAGTATTTGCATAGCGGAGGGGGAGGCTCGCGCCTCCGGAGCGACGGTAGAGGCGGCGGTCGTGGTAGCCTTGGGCCATGAGGCGCGGGGGAGCGAGCTGGTTGATGGGAGCGACGCTCGCGGCGGCGTGTGCTCGTACCGGTACGGAGGCGCCGGAGCGTGCGCTCGGGCGGACGGTGGGGAGCGCCGATCTCGCGGACGGCGGCGAGGACGTGCGGGACGCCACCACGGAAGCGACCCTCCCAGACGTTCCGCCGGAGACCGTCGAGCCCCAGGTGCTGCAGACCTTCGCAGGTCTCGCCATGGGGATGACCACCGACGCGGCCGGCAACCTGTACGTGGTCGGCAGCTTCGAGGGCAGCGCCGACTTCGGCGCGGGGATCATCACGAGCCGCGGGCGGAGCGACGCGTTCCTCCTCAAGCTGACCCCCACCGGCACGGTGCTCTGGTCGAAGGTCTTCGGGACCCGCGGGGCCGAGGGGTTCGCAGCGGTCGCCTGCGATCCCACGACCGGTGTCGTCACCGTGTCCGGCAGCGCCGAGGACCAGCTCGACCTGGGGCTGGGGCCGCTTCCGCCGCCGGCGGAGCCCTGGTTCTCGGCGGTCGGCGACGGATTCATCGCGCGATTCAACGCCGATGGCACCATCCGGAGCAGCGCCCGGACGCCGCGCGGGCGCGTGGACCGGCTGGCCCAGGTCGGCGCCGTGGTGGCCATGGGCGGCCTGAACCCGCGGGCCGTCGGAGGACCCGACCTGCCGTTCTCGGCGTTCACGTCGCGTCTGGGCGCAGGCGCCGCCCTCGATCTCGCGACCGATCAAGGGCTCGTCGACGACATGAGCGGGAACCCGCGCGGGTACGCGGTGGTCGGCACCTTCGCCCCGAGCGTGGGTACCCCCGATGCGGTGGTGGCCACCGCCGAGCGCGGCGCCACCACGTTCGTTTCGCGGCTTGGCCCCGGGGGCGGCCACCTGTGGACCCGCGCGTTCATGGCGCAGACCGGATCCGTCGCCATCGCTTCCGACGACGCTGTCTTCATCGGCGGTCGCTGCGTCGCGTGCAACGTGCCGGGGGCAACGCCCGATTCCGGCTTCGTCACCAGGCTCTCGCCGGCCGGCGTGGTCCAGTGGACGGGCGGATTCAAGAGCACCGGCGGCAGCCACGAGGTGACGTCGATGTCGGCGCTGCCCTCGGGCGGAGTGGCGTATGCGGGCTATTTCTCCGGCATCGCCACGTTCGACGATCGCTCGCATCGGGCCGACGAAATGGACGCCTACGTCG
>JABFRG010001184.1 GCA_013141295.1 Polyangiaceae bacterium | reverse complement strand
GGTGGACCTTGGGCTGCGTCTCCGGCAGCTGGTCGGCGTACGCGGCGGCCGTGGCGACGAATGCGGCCAGACCGAAGGCGAGGGCGATGCGCTTCGTCGACATCAGCCGACCTGCCTTCCGAGCACGCGGGTCGCCAGCTCGGCGCCCAGGGAAGCGGCTTCCCGATCGAGCTCCTGCCGCGCCAAGGCGACCTCTCCTCGCAAGCGATTCCGTCCGTCGTCCATCGTCTTCGCGGTCTCCGTTCGCACCTCGGCGAGGATTTCGTTCTCGGCCTTGGTGCCTTCTGCGCGCAGCTTGTCGCGTTCCTGGTTGGCGACGCCGCGAGCTTTTTGCATGGCGGCTTCGTACTTGGCCTGCGCCTCGGCGGACGCGCGATCGAGCTTGAGGCCCTCGGCGCGAGCGCCTTCGATGCGCCTCTCTCGCTCCTCGAACAGCTTGAGCATGGGGTCGAAGAGGACCGGCTTCAACACCAGCAGGAGGACGATGAAGAGCCCGACCTGCACGAAAACGGTGAGGTCGAGGTCGACGTCGATGGCTCCCTCGGAAGCGGACCCCGAGATGAGCGACTGCGCGGAAATGACGAGGTTGTTTAGGGTCATAGCGGGTGCGGGCGGGGGGCGCGTGCGGTGCCAGATTGGCGGGAAAGCAGCGTGCCCAATACGCCGCGGCGATACCATTCTCGGCGTCTCCCTACAAGAGCCGTGGGGCCGCAATTTTTTCGTGCGGAAACGCAGGGAATCTCGGGGGTCTTGGGGCCTCGCCCGTGCCCGTGCCCGTCCGGATCCTGCTGACCCACGTCGTCACGATGAGGCCGGATCGCCGGGCTCCGACCGGGTCGTGCCCGGAGCCCGCAACGCGGCTAGTCTTCGCGGCTGGTGACGATGAGGGTGGGGACGCCGCTGCGGATGGCCGTCGTGACGCGCGCCACCCCTTCGGACTTGGCGAAGGCCTGCATGTCGCCCTGATCGTCCATGAACGCGGAGAACCGCGCCCACACTTCGCGGGCCTCGTCGTCTCCCAGCTTCACGCCGTCTACTTCAACCGCCAGCCGAGAGCCCATTCTAGCGGTGAGCCTACCATGCTCCGGCGCTCGCGAAAAAAAACACGCGTCGGGTGCGACTTCGAAGCGCGCCCCGTGTCTCCCGTGCGAACCGCGAGCCGAGCTCCTGCCGAATGAACGGCCGGTGCGGCGCGCGTCTTACGCATCCCTCAAGGAGTCCATCATGTCGAAGCTGAACCGCGTCCTGTCCGTCGTCCTCGCTCTTGCCGTCGTCGCCCCCGCTGTTGCCGGGACCACCGGTTGCTCGAGCACGTCGGCGGCCGCCAAGAAGAAGAAGGGCGCCGGCAGCAAGGGCGCGACGGCGGCCAAGAGCTCGAGCCAGAAGGCCGGAAGCACCGCGGCCAACAAGGCGTCCACCGGCACCAAGAAGGGCGACACCGTGGACGAGGTGAAGTGCGATGCCGCCATCGAAGGCGTGGCCTGGTGCAACACCGACACCGAGATCGTCCTCTGCACCGGCGGCGAGTGGTACGCGGTCGACTGCGCGGCTGCGGTGGGCGGCGTGTGCGGCGAAGACCTCGATACCAAGACCATCGACTGCTACGGCACCGGCGACACGGAGTAACGCGCTAGGGGGTCAGCGTGGGCCGGGCTCGCGCCCGGGGAGCGACGTGCCGGGCTCGCGCCCGGGGAGCGACGATAGTGGGTCCTCGTCACGCGCGGCGAGGACCCTGGACAGGCTCAGGTCGACGCGGCTCATCATGAGCTTCACCACGCTGTCGACCTCCGACTCGGAGCAACGCAAGCGCGTCATGAGGCGTTCCCGCGTGACCGCGTGCAAGCGGTCGCGCGCGCGGCCCAGCCAGCGGGCTGCGGTGGCCCGATGTACGTCGAAAATACGCGCCAGATCGTCGATGGATAGCCCTTCGTAGAGGTGCATGCGCAGGGCGTCGCGCTCGTCCTCCGGAAGCTCCAGCGCGGCCTCCGCGAAGGCCTCCTTGAAATGCCGCGCGGCATCTTGCTTCACCAGCTCGAGCTCCGGTGTGGGCAGGTCGCCCAAGAGCTCGCGCACGATGTCTTCTTCGCGACTCTCTTCGCTCTTCTTCGAGCGCCGCAGGTTGAGCGCCAGCCGCGTCACCACCACCCGCAGCCAGCCCAGCAAGGGCCCGCGTCCGCCGTACTTGAGAATACCCGGGCGACCGCTCGCGTCGGCCATGAACAGACGTTCGTGCACCGCCGAGCGCACGTCCGACTCCACCACGCCGTCGTTGCGGAAGCGGCCGAGGTTGCTCAGCGCGTCCCCGAGGACGCGGCCCGAGAAGTGCGCGATGGCCGCTGAATCGCCGGTCGCACACGCCATCGCGATGCACAGGTCGTCGAAGTGAATCTCTTCGAGCGCCTGGTCCGCTTCGCTGGCGGCGATGCCCGCCGACCGGAGCTCCTCGCCGATTCGCGCCGCGACGCTCGCGGCGTCCACGTGTACAGTGGGAAATGCAGCGCGGAACATCGCGGTCTTGTTCGCGAGTCGCAGCCCGAGCTGCACCACGTCACTCTCCGCGGCGGCGGGGACGGGAACTTCGCCGCCGAGGCCGGCCAGCAGGGCCTTTCCGAGTTCGACGCTCACCTCCCCTATTGTTAGCATCAATTTTTCCGAGAGGAGCCGGCAATGCAGTGCCCTGACGACGCCGTGCTGCAAGACTTCGTAGACGAACGCTCGAAGGAGCATGTGAACGTGCTGCTGCGCATGCACCTGCGGCAGTGCGCGGCCTGCCGCGAGCTGGTGTCGATGCTTTCTCCGGCGGTCGATTCGCCGCGCCCCTTCGAGGGCACGTCGCGGCACTGGGGCCATCCGGGGGACGTGCTCGGCGGACGCTACCGTCTGCAAAGGCGCATCGGAGAGGGCGCCATGGGGGTGGTGTGGGCGGCCGACGACGAGCGACCCAGCGCAGCAGGCGCAGCGGGCGTGGCGCTCAAGCTTCTTCGACTCCCGGACAGCGTGTCGCTCCGGCGCTTCGCCCGCGAATGCCGGATTCTCACCGCCCTCGAGCACCCCAACATCGTCCGCGTGTACGACGTCGCCGAACCGGCCGAGGGCGGGTACGCCTACGTGGTGATGGAGCTCCTCGACGGCGAGACGCTGGAGGACCTTCTGGTGCGTCGCGGAACCCTCTCGCTGGCGGAGGCTCTCGAGCTCGGGCGGGCAGTGCTGGCGGCGCTCGGCTACGCGCACCGCGCGGGCGTCATCCACCGCGACCTCAAGCCGCACAACGTGTTCGTGCATCGCGACGCCGCGGGCGAAGCGGTGCACAAGGTCATCGACTTCGGGCTCGCCAAGCCCACCGCCGACTGGAACGCGCGGGCGAGCACGCTGACCCGGACCGGGACCGTGGTGGGCACGCCCCGGTACATGGCGCCGGAGCAGCTGTTCGACGACCCCGCGGCGGACCACCGGGTCGACCTCTGGGCCCTGGGCATCGTCCTCTACCGCGCGCTCTCCGGGGGCTTTCCCCACGAGGGGCGCACGCTGGGCGAGATCGTCCGCGCCTTCGCCGAGCGGCGCTCGGTTCCTCTCTCGACCCGGGCGCCCGAGCTCCCTTCGGACGTGACGGCCTTCGTGGGCAGCCTCCTCGGTCGCGAGCCGGACGATCGCCCGCGAACCGCGGCCCTCGCGCTGGCCGGCCTCGAAGCTGTGCTGGCGCGCCACGGAGCTTCTTTCGCCAAGCGGGCCGTCGGCTCTTGACCTCGCGGCGTTTGCGCGACACTAAACCCCGGCGCATGCCGTCTGCTCCTCGTCATGGGTTCTTCCGTCGCGTCGCCCGCATGGGCGCGTGTGTGGCGCTCGTCCTCGCGACGACCGCGACGGAAGGACCCATGACG
>JABFRG010000659.1 GCA_013141295.1 Polyangiaceae bacterium | reverse complement strand
CTCGCTACGCCGCCAAGGTGGTGCCCGACTACGACGCCACCGTGGGGGAGGCGCGCCGCAGCGCCCGGGCCATGAATGGCCAGCAATCGGGCGACCCGAAGAAGCTGGCCCAGGCCTTCCTCACGCTCGCTGCCGCCGAGAAGCCGCCCCTGCGCTTCATCGCCGGCGCCGACGCGGTGGGTGCGCTCGAGGCGTCGATCGCGTCCCGGCGCGCCGATCTCGAGGCCTTCCGCGAGCTCTCGCTCTCGCTGGCGATCAGCTGACGACGAAGCGTCGGCGCATGACGGGAGCTCGGCGCCCGTGTCTTCGGGTTTTCGCGCACCGCAGCGCTGGCACTGCGGTTGCTGAACGAGGTGGCATGAAGAAATCCCACCTCGGTTCCCTGGTTCTCGCTCTCTCCGCCGCCGCCTGCGCCTCCGCACCGGAGGCCGCACCGGAAGAGCCCAACGCGTCGTCGGTGGTCGGCGAAGATCTCGCCGGCGAGCTCGCCCTCGGCACCAACACCGACGAGCGCGCCGCCGGCGTCTATGCGCACGGCGCGCAATCCATCTCCTTCGACATTCGACGCGAAGGCCCGGCGCTCCGCACCACCATCACGCGCGGCAATGGCGAGCCCATCCTGGATTCCACCTTGGTGGACGGTGTGGATACCGCGAGGCTGCTGGGGGGCCGCTTGATCGTCACCGGCGACGTGAAGAGCAAGCCAACGCGCGAAGGGGACGAGAGCGTGCTGCGGGAGCTGAGCGCGATGCCCGAAGCGCCGCTGGTCGCCTCCCTGCGTGACGCACTCCAGGCGAAGGGCGCCAAGGTCGTCACGGCGGCGCGCAGCGGGGAGCTCTCGCCGCAGTTCGGTATCGGGAAGGCTCCCAACACCGGCTACGTCATGCTGCCGCATCCGCCCGCCGCAGTGGTGTTCCAGACCTGGAGCTTCTGGGGCACCACCACCTTCCAGTTTCGCACCTGGCACTGGGCCACGCAGTTCGTGTGCATGACCAACTGGACCTACCCGCGCACCTGCATCACCATTCCCGGCGCCACCGATGGGCCTTCGTATCGTCTGTTCCGCGGACAATGGTGGGGCTACGAGCTCTTCGTCTGGGACGATCGGTCGGCCACCGATCCCCTGGCCGGAGGCGTCGCCGCCACGTCGTTCTAAGCGCACCTGCGACGTAGCCGTCCCACCCCGCGCGCCGGATACGGTTGACACCCCGGCGCGCGATGGGAAGATGGCAGTGCATGCAGTCGGGGGAGCAGCTCTTGCCATACGACCTCATTGGCGCCTGCCATTCGGCGGCGCGTGAGCCCAGCGTCAGCGAAGAGCCCCGGGGCGACGAGGACGCGCTGACTGCGCACCTCCGCCAGCTCGCACGACACAGGCGCGATGCCCAGCGGCGGCGCCCGCACCTGCTCTGGACCATCGTGCACGTTCCCCACCTCTGGTTCGGCGCCTTCTCGGTCGTCGATCCCCGCGACGAGGACCTGTACGCCGATGCCCTCGTCGCCTGGCGAGAAGCTGCGCGTCGGTGCGATTCGGAGCAGCGGCATCGCGTGCTGCGCAACGTGGCCCTCTTCCTCCAAACAACGAGCCTCGACGCTGCGGAGGCGTTCTTGGCCGAACAAGTCTCGCCCCAGACGGGTGGCCAGGACGTGAAGCACGCCACCGCGGAGCTCCTCGAGCTGCAGCGGGAAGCAGAGGTCGTCCTCCATGGGATGTCACCGTCGTCGGAACGGGCACTCCAGCTCTATGTCGAGCTCTACCTCGATGTCCGCGCGGAGCCAGCGCGCCAACGTACCTATCTCGACGGGATGTCGCGGTGCGCCGCGTCCGCGCGGGAGCGGCGCTACGTGCAGCTCGCGAATCGTGCCCAGGGCCTCGGCTACACCGAGGTCGTCCGCGGATACGCGTGCCTCCTCGGCGGGCAGATTGTACGGGCTGCAGGTTGCCTCCTTGAGCCGGGTCCCCTCGAACCGCGCGTAGCCTTGGCAAAGGAGCTCCATGCGGTCGCCGGACGGGCCCCCATCGAGACGTTTTTCCAAGAGCTCGACGCGCGGATGGTTCGTAGCATCGTCGACGGAAGCGAGGCCAAAGCATGTTGACCCGATTTGCCCGTCTTGCGCGTGTATGGTGCACGATTCTCGTGCCGATGCTCACCGGGTGCCACGCTTCGCCGCGGCCGGTAGCGGCCGCGGGCGCGAGTGCGACCTCGCCCGATGCATCCAGCGTCTTGCGACGTTCGAAGGCCCGCTACGCTGCGCTGCGCGCGTACTCCGATACCGGGACCATCGAGGGCGCGGACGCGGGCAAGGTCGTCAGCGCGAAGTGGTTCCGCACCCGCTTCGAGCGCTCGGGCCAGCTGCTCTACGAGTTCGGTCCCATGCCGGCGTCGGAGGAGGGAGGCCGCACCGCGCTCCTTGCGACGCGCGCCAAGAGCGCTCGCGTCGTGGACATCGACGACGTGAACCAGGAAGTGGGGCCCATCCTCACGCTGGCGGAGGCGACCGGTCAGCTGCAGGGGGTGAGTCTCCTCGGCTCGATATTCGCGCCAAGACTCCTCTACGGCGTCGACTTCTGTGAGTGCACGTCCGACGCCGCGTGGACCCTCCAGTCCGAGGAGCTCTCGGAAGGGCGTCGGCTCTTGCGCGTGCACCTTCGCAAGCGCCCGGAGCGAAGTCTCACGCTCTGGATCGATGCGGAGACGCTGCTGCTGCGTCGGGTGCAAGTGGACGACCTCGAAGACGGCAAGTCGGTGGGCACGACCACGATTCGGTTTCAGGTGACGCGGGCCGAATGACGAGCGCGCCCTCGAGAGCGCACTCGCGGTAGCTGCTTGCGGGGGACGCGGGTGCGCTCTACGTTCGAGCGCCATGCGCGCAGCCAAGCAGAGTCATGCCATGTCGTCGGTGCTCGCGGCGCTCGGCGCCGAGAAGAAGCTGCGACCGCGGCCGACCCCGGATGCGGCCCTCGAAGAGGTGCGCGCGCACCTCGGCGGCACGGCGCCCGAGGTCGCCACGTTCTTCGCGTTCCTCACGGCCCATCGGCTCGGCAGCCTGGGCCTTTGGCACATCGCCAAGCCCAAGGAGATGCTGGCCGCGCCCAAGGCCGGTGCGTCGTTCTCGGAGCCGGCGTCCATCGCCGCCGCCACCGGCACGATGTACATCGGCAAGGACGGCAGCGGCTGTCGGTTCTTCCTGCTCCGCGCGCGGAAGGGCTCCGAGGTCTTCATCCACGATCCGGGCGCGGGTCAGCTCTCGCTCCTCGCCACGTCGCTGGGCGCCTTCGTGGAGCTCAACATGCTCATCGACCAGTGGGACCGGTTCTGCGACCGGAACGACGTCGATGCCGATCCCGAGGAGGTGGACGAGATTGACCCTTCGCTCCCGGGCTTCGCCGAGCTGCGTGCGCGCGCCAAGGCGCTGAAGGGGGTCGTCGACCTCGGCTCTGGCAGCGACTACGACGAGACGGTGTGCGCGCTCGCCAAGACGACGATGCGCGCCAAGAGCGCGTCGGATGTCGTCGCGAAGTACAAAGCAGCCAAGCGCGCGGCCTCCAGGGCATGACACCCTGAGCCATGGGCGGCTATTTCGACGGCAGCTTGCAGTTCTGGTCGGTCTCGGCGACGCGGCCGGTGAATCCGCAGGAGCTCGCCGAGCACGCGGCGAAGCGCGACGTGCTCGATCGCATCCAGATCGAGGGTCGCTCCACAGGGACCACGCGTCCCAGCAGCGAGATGGTGCGCACGCTCCGTGAGCGCTTCTTCGAGCAACGGCCGGGCCTCGGGCTCCGCCTCTATCACTGCGACAAGATCGACCTCTCGTTCCTCGAAGACCTGCCCACGCTCGAGCGGCTCACCGTCGAAGCGTCGGGGGCCATCGAGAACCCGCAGGCGCTGGGCCACCTTCACAACCTGAAAGCCGCCACCTTCGAGCTGCCGAAGAAGGCGCCGAGGGACATCCTCACCCACCTCCCTCCGGGCGTCGAGGAGCTGTCGCTCACTCCGTACGATCGCACGAGCGCGGACATCGATCTCTCGCGGCTCCCGCTCTTTCCGCGGCTCTCCTCGCTCCACCTCGACGCCTACGAGCGCGACCTCGCTCGCCTCCTCCCTGCGCTCGCGGGCTTGCAGCGGCTCGCGCTGCGGTCGGCCAAAAAGCTCGCCTCGCTGGAGCCCATCCGCGATCTATGTAACTTGCACGTGCTCGCGCTGCAGCAGCTGGGGGCGGTGGGCGATCTCTCGCCGCTCGGCTCGCTCTCGCGTCTTCGTTCGCTCCAGCTCTGGCGGCTGCCGAAGGTGGGCGATCTCTCGGTGGTCTCGAAGCTCGGTAGCCTGGAGCTGCTGGATCTCGAGACGATGAGCGCGGTGACGAGCCTGCCCGACCTCACGCAGCTTCGCGCCCTGCGCTTCGTGAAGCTCGCGGCCATGAAGAACCTGCGCGACTTCACCGCCCTGGAGCGAGCACCTGCCCTCGAGGAGCTCGTGTTCCAGAAGGCCGAGCACCAGCGACCCGACGATTTCGTCCCGCTGCTGCGCAACCGATCGCTGCAGCGCGCCGGGCTGGGATTCCACAAGAAGGCCGATGTGGCGCGTATGGTTCAGCTTGCGGCCGAGCACCGCGTGGACGCGGAGGTGTACATGTACCCGCAGTTTCGCGGCGCGCCGCCGGAGTGACGCGCCCTCTTGCCTTTCCTCGTGAGGCGCTTGGCGATACGGTCACCGGGTGACCCCGCTCCTGGCGCTATCCCGCCTTCTGCACGAGGCAAGTAGCCTCGGTGAGGCAATGGACCGCGTGGTGGAGGCCATCACCCAGCACACGCGCTACCGGCGAGCCTGGTTGATCTTGCCGCTCCCCGGGAGCCACGGGCTGGAGGTCATCGGCTACGCGCTGCCCGATCGGGTCCGCGTCGAACAGCGGATGGCGTCGCTCGACGTGTCGAAGGACCCATGGGTGACGTGGCTGCTCACGACCACCGAGCCGGTCGTCGTCGAGGACCTTCGGGAATCGAAGGTCGCCGACCAGGCGCAGGTCGCCTACTTCGGCAACCGCACGCTGGTCGCCGTTCCCATGCTGCGGCTCGCCGAGCGCATCGGAGCTCTCTGCGTGGGCACGTTCGCCGCAGAGGGCGTCCTCCCGCCCACGCCCGAGGAGCTGATCTTCATCGGGCAAGTCGCTTCGATGGTCTCGGCGGTGGCCGGCCGCATTCGCGCCGAGGGCGCCCAGCGCGACCTCGAAGAGAAGGTCCGCGGCGCCCAGCGGCTCGAGGCCCTCGGTCGCATGGCCGGAGAGATCGCCCACGACTTCAACAACATGCTCGTGAGCATCATGGGCAACGCCGATCTCGCGCGTGGGATGCTCGACCAGCACCCGGCCCGCGAGCTCGTCGAGGAGGTGGAGGTGGCCGCGCGCCGTGCGGCCGGACTGTCGCGGCAGCTTCTGGCCTTCTCCCGGGGGCAGCCGCTGGAGCGCCGGGACATCCGCGTCGAGGAGGTGGTCGACGGGTTCGTCCCGATGCTGCGCACGCTCCTCCCCGCCACTGTTACCCTGGAGGTGACGCGCGCGCCCGGGCTGGGCCTGGTGTACGCGGATGCCGGCCAGGTGGAGCAGGTGGTCATGAACCTGGTGGTGAATGCCCGCGACGCGCTCGACATGCGAGGCCGCATCCTGTTGGAGATCTCGGGCGTCAGCATCGACGCTGCCTATCTCGAGGCGCACCCTTCTGCGCGCATCGGCGACTACGTGCTCCTGGCCGTGACCGACACCGGCGCAGGCATGTCCGCCGAGGTCTCCGGCCGCGTGTTCGAGCCGTTCTTCACCACCAAGGCGGCGGGCGCCGGGACCGGCCTCGGGCTCGCGGTGGTCGACAGCATCGTGCGTCGCCACGACGGATTCATCAACGTGTACAGCGAAGAGGGCAGGGGAACGACGTTTCGCGTCTACCTCCCGGTGAGCACCCACGCCACCGAGGTCGCCGCCAAGGCGCCGCAAGCCGAGCCCGTTCTGAATGGGACCGAGCACGTGCTGGTGGTCGACGACGATGTTCAGGTGCGCGCGCTGTTGCAGCGCGTCTTCGCTCGCGCGGGATACCGGGTCACCGTGGCCGAAGACGGTCAAGCGGCCCTGGAGATCCTCGACGCGCGCGACGACGTAGACCTGGTCGTCAGCGACCTCGTCATGCCGCGCCTCGCGGGCGACGCTCTTTGGAGCATTCTTCACGCTCGACCCGCGGCCCCGCCGATGATCATCATGAGCGGCTACGCCCCCGGCGCTGCTGCGCAGGGAACCTTCGAGCACGTGCTCTCCAAGCCCTTCGCCCCGCGCGACCTGCTACTCAAGGCGCGCGAGGTCCTGGGCGCTACTAGTGCACCGCCGTCGATGTGACATCGACAATCGCTGCGCGATTGTTCGCTTCGCGAATGGGCGGTGCCCTAGACATTCCCTTGGGCTCCGCCCAAACCCCGAATTCGCTCCCGCGAATTCGCTAGTGCAGCGCGGCATGCTCCTTAACCGCACCTCGACGGCGCTGCACTAGCGCGTGATCTTCAGGTCTGGGACGGTGCCGGGAAGACCCGGAGGCCCCTGCGGTTTGACGAGATTGCCCGGCAAGGTCACGCCCGGCGCCACCACGGGCCCCGGCGTCGTGGTGATGCTCACCACGCTCGACTTGTTCCCCCGATGAACCGCTTGCAGGTGGAGCGTCTGGTTGGCGGGGCCGGTCACGTTCACGCGAATGCGCGCCACGCCCGAGGCATCGGCGACCGCACTCGGCCCGAGTGTGTCCGGTGCTGCGATGTCCCAACGAATCCCCATGGCGCGGTAGCCGGTGCCTCGGCCCGGGATGGGCGCGCTGGTGCTCTTGTAGATCTGAACCCGGGCGCCGGGCTCGCAGCCCGAAACCGTGAGGTCGGCGACGCTGCCCACTTGCATCCTCGGCGGCAGACCAATGGCGAGCTTGACGGGTACCAGGACCACCGCGCGATTGTTGCGGCCCATGAGCGCGTCGATCAGGATGACGCCTTCGGCGTTGATGGCCGCGGCCTCCATGAGGTAGCCGGTCCAGCCGCTCACGCGCGTCTTGAGGTCCACCACTTCGGTGTCGGTGGGGCCGACGTGCCAGTAGTAGGCTTGCGGAACGCTGGCGCCTCGCGTCCCCGTCGACGCCCAGCCCACCAGGCGATCGTACGCGTCGATGCCGCGCACCTCCGAGGTCACCATTCCCGCGTGGGGGAGCTCCACCGGCGCCGCGGAGGGGCTCGGCGCGCTGAACGCGAGGCCCGCGTAGATGTCACCGGTGGCGCCCGCCCAGCGCCCGGTGGACGCGATGGCGGTCCCGCGTTTGTAGCCGGGCCCCCCGAAGAGGCCGAGATCGTCCGACGTGGCGCCACCGCGCCAGATGTGCGCGTGCGCCGACGCGGACGGTGAGATGCGAAAGGAGCCGATCATGAGGCCCGCCGACGCGATGTCGCTCACCACCGAGTCGCCGTCGAGCGTGGCAAGCGTCGTCGTGGTGCCATCGGCTCGCCGTACGTACGGAGCCTTGACCATGCCGCTCGCGACCGCGGACCAGCGAAACACGTAACCTGCGGCGTCGCCGTTGGGGCTCATGGAGGTGAATGCACCGGAACCTCGCGCGCCCTGCACCGCGCGACCGTCCGGGAGCCACAACCACGGCCACTCACCGCCACGGCTGTCGCGGGTGAACCCGGCCACGGTGCCGTCGTTCGCGATGCCCATGGCAATTGCGCTCTCCGGTACCCCCGGCAGACCGTCGCCCGGCGGCATCGCGAGCATGTCGCTGGCCACGAGGGGGCGAATGCCGTCGGTGCGGAACGGCCGCGTGCGGTCCGAGGTGTCGCCTGCCCAGCCCACGATGCGACCCTGATCGTCGATGGCCCGTGCATACGAGCCTCGACCGCCGAAGCTGCCCAGCTCCACTACGGTGTACCGAGCAGGTGCCGCGCTGGCCCCCGCGGATACCAGCAGACTGCCGAGGACGAGGGACGTGGCGAGGGACGTGCGACTCCGCATGAAAGCTCCTTGATGCCGTGATTCCGGGCTTCGGAAAGACGCGGCCGACCGCAGGTTGATTCAGCGTTCCGACCCGCGCCACCCATTTGGGTGACAATTCCTTTATCTCGATTCCGGCGTTGGCGGCACTTTCCGCTAGGGACACCCCCCTAGCGCGCGATTCGCAAGAAGACGGCGCCGCCGGCGGTCTCGATGCGCAGCAGCGGCGACCCCCAGAGCCGGTAGCTCTCTTCGCTGGGCCCGGTGGTGGCCACGGTGAGCCGCACGTCCTTGCCCGGATCGATGGTGACGGTTCCCTGGACGAACCCCTGCGCGCCGCGCACCGACACCAAGCAGGCCGGATACACTTCACCGGTCGAGCGCACGAAGGAGACGCGGGTCAGGGGGCCGAGCTCCCGACAGCTGCCACCACCCGGCGCGTCCTTGCTCAAGGCCCACGGACGCGGCGCGCTGCCGTCGTTGCGCACGTCCATCACGACCCCGCACCCGTTGGCCACACTCCGGTTCACCGGGCCCGTGTCCTCGCCCGGGAGCACGGCGGGACAGCGCACGCCCACGATGCGACCCGAGAGGCCGTCGCCCAGGGGAATCCACTGTTCCGGGTCGGGCAACGTCTTCTGGGTCTGGTCGATCCATTTCTGCGCCTCGGCGTAGAAGACGCGCTGGAGCTCGTGCACCTTCGCGCGCCGCTCTTCCACCGCCCGATGGTGAGCGCCGAGCAGGGCCTCGGGTTCGTAGAACCCGCTCCTCACCACCGACAGCGCGGCGTCCGTGGGGTATCCGAAGTCGGCCTTCTTCGGGTCGAACACGAAGGCCTTGGCCAGCGCTTCGATGCGTTTGTCGAGGATCGCCATGGCGGGCTTGGCCATGGTCGATGCGTCGCCGGCGCGGCACTCGACCTTCAGGTACGAAGCCTTCAAATAGAACGGGAACGAGCCCTGAAACGTGTCGCCGGCGGTCCCGATGGACTCGTCGGTGGTGACGTCGCGGTCCCAGGCCGAGACGGAGACGTGGTCGCCCACCCCGAAGGCGCTCTCGACGGCGAACAGGTCGGTGTAGGAGTTCTCGTCGCCCCGATGGGTCTCCGGGCCCGCCTTGCCCACCGTGATCTCGGTCTTGAGATCCGGCGCGTCGATCATGTCCCAGCGGTTCTCCCACAGCAGGCTCGCGCCGCGGTTCCACACGGTGATCTTGCAGGCCACCAGCGGGTCGACCAGCGCATTGATCCGTGTGGCATGCATCGAATTGTAAGCCGCCAGCAGCGCGCTCGAGCTCCGCAGCCCACCTGCCACCAGCGAGATGTCCGGCACGGTGAGATCGGGGGGCGTCCTGGCCATCGCGGGGAGGACGCTCCCGGGCTTCAAATGTCGCACCGCGGTGGATTCGTCGCTGGGTCGCCGTGCGTGCTCCTCGAGCGGCACGCCGCGCTTCGAGTGCGAGCAGCCGCTCAGGAGCACCGCAGCGAGCACCGCCGTTCGCACCGACCTTCGCCGCGCACCGTGACCGAGATGTTCCGTCATTCGCTCCCGGAGGAGAGCATCCCACGTGCCAGGTCGAGCCGTCGCAGGAAGTTCGCGCATCTCCGCGACAGACGGGAACTTGCGACTTGCGGGGCGGCGCGAGTATCGACGGGGGGGTGTGCTTCGTCGACGACGTCGCGACATCGGTGCCCTGCGAAGCGAAGGACGCACCGCTTCCATAAGTGGCGCTTTGGTGCACCTCGCTGGCGCTCTCGCGGAAAACAAATGCGCTACAAATTGGTCCGCTTTTGTCTTCGCGTTCTACCGTTGGGTTTGCGGGAGTTAACAGCCCGCAAAAACCCCTATCGGCGAGGAGCGCCAGGCATGTCGAAACTGGCAAGAACGCGAAACAAGAGGATGCTGGGAGCCCTGACCGCACAGGCGCTCATCCTCTCGGCCACGTTGAGCTGGGCGCAAGGCGCCGGAAACCACGTCCGCGACGTGGTGGTTCACGAAGGCGCGGGCGCAGCCGGCACGACCGAGATCGAGGTCGTGGGAACCAGCGCGCCCGTTTACAACGTGCGGGTCGAGTCCGGCGGAACCCGCCTGGTCATCGACATCTCCAACGCGGATCTGCTCAAGCCCACCGAGTCGATGATCAAGCAGGTGGGGGTGGTCGGCGGTCTCATGACGCAGTCGTTCGTCACCGACGCCGGCACCATGACGCGCCTCACCGTGAGCCTGGCCAAGCCGGCTGCCTACCGGCTCAAGGCCGACGGCAATCGCCTGCGCATCCTCCTGACGCCCAGCGACTCCACCAAGGCCGACCTGGCCTTCAACAAGCCGCTGCCCGATGCCAAGGACGCCAAGAAGTCCGAGTCGCTGGTGGCGCCTGCGCCTGCATCGGGCGAACCTGCCGTCTCGGACGTGCGCTTCGAGCGCGCCAAGAACGAGCGGGCGAAAGACCGCGTGCTGGTCGACCTGAGCGCCGTGCCCGCCTACTCCATGTCCACCATGCCCTCCGGTCGCCTGCGCCTCGAGCTGAAGAAGACCAAGCTCCCCGAGTCGCTCGCGCGGACCCTCGACGTGAGCGGTTTCCACGGCGCACTGAAGAGCGTCTCGTCGTTCTACGACGCCGCCAGCGGCTCCACCATCGTGGAGATCGACCGCGCCAACGACACCCAGGGCTCGGTGGCCGTCGAGGACAACCGCGTGGTCTGGTCCTTCGACGCACCGGCGAGCCAGAAGTCGCCGGTGGTCGCGGCTGCGCCTACCGGCAACTCGCGCACCCGCACCACCACCGTGGCCCGCGAGCGCGACACCAGCGACGTGCCCCGCGTGCAGACTTCGATCCTCGACGTCGACGGCAAGAAGGGTGGCGACGTCGCCGTCGAGTCGGTTGGTGGATCCGAAGCCGGCTTCACCAACCAGGTCTCGGCGCAGGTTCGCGCCGGTCGCTACAGCGGTCGCCGCATCGACCTCGACCTCAAGGACGCCGACATCCACAACGTGCTGCGCCTCCTGGCAGACGTCGGCCGGGTGAACATCGTCACCGCCGACGACGTCGCCGGCAGCATCACCATCCGCATGCGCAACGTCCCGTGGGATCAAGCGCTCGACGTGGTGCTCCAGGCCAAGGGCCTCGGCATGGTCCGCGGCGGCAACCTCATCCGCGTCGCCCCCTGGCCCAGCTGCAGCGGGAGCGCGAGCTCCGGCTCGCCGCCGCCAAGCAGGAGTACGAGCTCACCCCCCTCGAGACGCGCCTCATCCCGGTGAGCTACGCGCAGGCCGACGCGCTCCAGGCGCGCGCCCGCGATCTTCTCTCGCCGCGTGGCTCGGTGGCGGTCGACGAGCGCACCAACGTGCTCATCGCTCGCGACATCACCGCCAACCTCAACTTCATCGAGGAGCTGGTTCGCTCCCTCGATACCCAGACTCCGCAGGTGCTCATCGAGGCCCGCGTGGTCGAAGCGTCGAGCACCTACCTCCGCGACATCGGCATCCAGTGGGGTGGCGACGCCACCTTCTCGGAGGCCACCGGCAACCCCACCGGCGCCGCGTTCCCTTCGCGTGCCAGCATCGCCGGCGGCGCTTCCGACGGCAACACTCCCACCGCGGGTCTCTCGCCGTTCACGCGGCAGGTGGCCAACCCCAACTTCGCCGTCAACCTTCCGGCGGCGGTCGGTACCGGGCAGGGTGGTGCGCTCGGCATCGCGCTGGGCTCCCTCGACAACAACTTCAACATCGGGCTCCGCCTCTCGGCGGCCGAGGCGAGCGGCATGATCCGCATCGTGTCGAGCCCGCGCATCCTCACCCTGGACAACACCGAAGCGCGCATCAGCTCGGGTACCCTCATCCCGTTCTCGCAAGTGAGCGCGCAGGGTGTTCAGACGACCTTCCAGGAAGCCAAGCTGCAGCTCCTGGTCCGCCCCCACGTCACGGCCGACGGCTCCGTCTCCATGCACGTGAAGATCAACCGAGACGAGCCCGACTTCAACCGGACCTCGGCCCGTGGCGACCCCACCATCCTCAAGCGCGAAGCGGAGACCGACCTCCTCGTGATGGACGGTCACACCGCGGTGATCGGCGGCATCTACCGCCGCAACACCGGCCGCAACACCGACCAGATTCCCTTGCTCGGTGACATTCCCATCCTCGGCATCCTGTTCCAGCACCGCCGGGCCACCGATCAGCGCGAAGAGCTGGTGATCTTCATCACCCCGCGCATCGTCAACCGCGCCGAAGCACTCGGGCGATAGTCGGGAGTCTTATGCGAGAACGAGTCCACGCCCGCTGCGGGTGCGGCTTCTCTCAGGAGCGCGAAACGGCCGTGTCCGCTGCCTCGAGCGCTTCGAGTGGCGCCCGGCCGTTTGCGCTTTCGACGAGTCGCCGTCACTACGAACGCGATCGCCCCTTCGAGGTCGTCCACCTGGGCCTCGACTGGGTGCTCGACATCGACGACAAGTCCCTCTCCGGCAGCGCCGAGCTCACCCTCGAGCGCCGCGACCCGGAAGCGCGCTTCATCGAGCTAGACGCCATCGCCTTCGAGCTGGGCAAGGTCCAGGTCGACGGCAAGACCGTTCGCCCGGAGTACGATGGTCACGTCCTGCGCGTGCCCATCGCCGAGAAGCTCGCGCACGCCAAAGTCACTGTAAACTACACGGTTCGTCCGCGCCGCGGCATGTACTTCCTGGGGCCCGACGAGCACTACCCGCAGCGCCCGCGGCAGGTGTGGACGCAGTGTCAGGAAGAAGACGCCCGCCATTTCATCCCGTGCCACGACAAGCCGCACGTGAAGATGAAGAGCTCGGTGCGGGTGGTGGTGCCCAAGGGGTACCGCGCGCTCTCCAATGGCGTTCTCGCCAAGGAAGACAAAGTCGACGGCAACCCGCGTTTTGCCTGGGAGATGCGCGAGCCCCACGCGAGCTATCTGCTCACGCTGGTGGTGGGCGAGTTCGCCGAGATCGAGGAGAAGGCCGGCAACGTGCCGCTCTCTTACCTGGTGCCCAAGAGCCGCGAGGCCGATGCGCTCCCCACCTTCGGGCGAACCCCGAAGATGATCGAGACCTTCGCCGGCCTCATCGGCGTTCCCTACCCGTGGAACAAGTACGCCCAGGTGGTGGTCTCGGACTTCATCTTCGGCGGCATGGAGAACACCACCGCCACCACCATGTACGAGCACATCCTGCTCGACGAGACGGCACGCCTCGACATCACCTCCGACGACCTCATCGCCCACGAGCTGGCGCATCAGTGGTTCGGTGACTACGTCACCTGTCGCGATTGGTCCGAAGGCTGGCTCAACGAGGGCTTCGCCACCTACTTCGAGCACGTGTGGCAAGAGGCGCAGGACGGCATCGACGAGTACGAGTACGGCCTCTTGACCGATCTCGGCTCGTATCTCTCGGAGGCACGCGGTCGCTACCGGCGGCCGGTGGTCTGCTCCGACTACGACGCGCCGCTCGATCTCTTCGACCGCCACCTCTACGAGAAGGGCGGCCTCTTCCTCCACACGCTACGCGCGCAGGTGGGTAAGGACCGCTTCTTCGAGGTGGTTCGGCGCTACCTCACGCGGCACGCCAAGGGCATCGTCGAGACCCGCGATCTTCAGCGCGTCTTCGAGGAGGTCACCGGCAAGGGCTTCGGCCGCGTCTTCGACGAAGGCCTCTACAAGCCCGGCCACCCGGAGATCGAGGTCGACATCTCGTTCGGCGGGGGCATGTTGCGGGTCGCTGCCAAGCAGACCCAGGCCGCCGATGGCGGCGTTCCCGCGGTGTTCCACGTGAGCATTCCCCTGGACATCGTCGACGACGACGGCGTTCGTCGCGAGGTCCTCTCCTTCGAGCGACGCGCGGAGACCTTCGTGCTCCCGCTGACCTCGCGCCCGTCGTTCGTGGTGGTCGACCCTGGGATGCGCATTCTCGGTGACGTCACCGTACGCGCGCCGAGCGACATGCTCCGCGCGCAACTGGAAGGGGGCAAGACCGCGCGGGCTCGCTGGCTCGCGGCGCAAAGCCTCGCCAACCAGGACGACACGGTGACCATCAAGGCGCTCGCGCGTCGTCTCGGCGACGAGAGCGAGTTCTGGGGAGTGCGCGCGGAATGCGCCGCTGCGCTCGGACGCATCCGCGGCGAAGAAGCGGAGCGCATCCTGCTTGCGCACGTCGAAACCCGGCATCCCAAGGCGCGCCGCGCGGTGGTGCAGGCGCTCGGCAATTTCCGGAGCGGCGACGTGGCCAAGGCCCTCGTCACGCGCGCTACGTCCGATGCGAGCTACCTCGTCTCCGCCGACGCTGCCCGTGCGCTGGGCAAGACCAAGCACCCTTCCGGCTTCGCCACGCTGGTGGAAGTGCAGCGTCGCGCCTCCTGGGCCGACGTCATAGAGGCTGCGTCCATCGACGGTCTCGCGGCGCTCCGCGACGAGCGTGCCGTGACCCCGCTCGAGGAGGCCACCCGCTACGGACGGCCCACCCGGGTTCGCCGTGCGGCCATCATGGCCGTCCCCAAGGTCCGCTTCGACCGCCGCGCCCGCGAGCTGCTCGAGTCGCTCCTCGACGACGCCGATCCGCACCTGCGCATCGACGTGGCCCGCGCGCTCCTCGAGCTCGGCGACACCGGCGCCCGCGGCAAGCTCCACCAGCGACTGGAGCGCGATCTCGATCCGCGGGTTCGCCGCCGCATTCGCGAGGTGCTGCGCGACCTGGGCGGCGACGGCAAGAAGAGCCAGAGCGAGCTCAAGGACGAGCTCGAGAAGCTCCGCGCCGACATCGCCAAGCTCACGCAGAAGGTCACCGAGCTCGAGGTGCGCGTGCGGCCTTCCAAGCTCGACAAGCCCGAGAAGGCCAAGGTCGAGAAGAAGAAGCCCGAGAAGGCCCCGAAGAAGGCGCCGAAGAGCGCGGCGCGCAAGCCCAAGAAGTAGCGTCGCGGGTCACGCGGGCGGCGGCACACCCAGCGCCGCCCGCACCTCTTCGAGCGGGCGGTCGACCCACGGCCAGTGATCCCACCCGTCGGAGATATCCACCTTCATGGCCATGCCTCGCTTCACCGCCAGGAAGAAGCGATCGGCCAGGCCCTCCTGCGCGAGGATGCCCTCCACGTGCGGCTGCTCGATGGGCGTCACGTTCACCCCGGCACCGAAGGTGAGCATGATGAACAGGATGACGAAGAACGGGTTCTCGGTCTTGAAGCCGGCAATGAACCCGCCCACCTGGATCTCTCCCGGCGAGTCGGTGGCGTACCCGGAGAGCACGTGCGCGAGGTCGTGGTAGATGCCGGCCTCGGGAAAGCCGAACTTTTCCCCGGGAAACGCGAAGCCGTTGCGCTTGATGTAGTGGAAGAGCTCCTTGCCCAAGGTGCCCTCCGGTAGCGACTCCAGCCCCCGGTAGCGCTCGGCCAGCGCCGTGTCTTCGTACACGCCGCGAAAGGTCGCCAGGCCCTTGAGCAACCCCACGAAGCCGTGGTGCGCCGCCTGCTGCTTCACCATGTCTGCGATGTGCGAGCGACGCAAGAAGTCGAGCTTGAACAGCGTGAAGTGGTGGTGCACGAGCTTGCGGATCACGTCGACCTCCGGCGCGTCGATGCCCAGCGCCGCGGCGAACCGTTCCACCTGCGCCACCGTGGCCTGGCTGGGGGTACCACTGGAGAGGCTCACCACCGTCATGCCCTGCGCGAACTGCCGGCGCAGCACCGGGTCGACGATGATGCGCGCGAGCTCGCCCGGGTCGATGGGGGCGAGCGCATCGAGGTCCTCGCTGACGCCGAGCACGTGACGCTGCGCGGCGTGCAGCAGGTTGCGCGTCGCCTCCGGCAGGGGACCGCCATCGGCCTGGGCGATGCACTTCATGGCACGAAGGCCGGCAATGGCGACGGGAGCGGGCGGCGTGACGTAGCGCATGACTGGAATCATCCACCATGCGCCATCGCCCCTCAAGGGGTTGGCGCGTGCCCCACCAATGGCACTACAGTGGAGCATGGTCTTTACGCGGCGCGGTCTCCGGAGCGGTTGTTCGGTGGTGTCGTTGGGCGCGCTCCTCGCGTGCAGCAGCTCTTCGAGCGAGCCGAGCACCGCGAACGACGGTGGTGGCGCCGACGGCGGGGGCGTGGGCTCTTCCACGGAGACCAAGCAAACCGGGCGCGCGGCGGTGGTACAGACGGCCACGCCCATTCCCGGCGCGGTGGTGAGCGCGGGCGGCACCCAGGCCACCGCCGATGCCGACGGCAACTACGCCATCACCGTTCCCCGAGGAAAGCCCATCACCCTCAAGCTGTCGGCGCCCGATCACCTGCAGCTCATCGAGCAGGAGTACATCGTCGATGCGCCTAGCTACATCGCGGTGCAAAAGTCGTCCGCGAAGAGGCCGCAGTCTCGGCGTGGGCGCCCCTGGAAGCGGGAGGAGGTCGCGTTTTGCGACCTCCTTCGCCTCGCTCACTCGGCCCGGGCGATCGCCACCAGGTTGTTCGCGATTGCCGCCCAGTAGGTGCACCGGACGAGTCCCGCGTCGCCCCGATAGCGCGAGCGGGCCATTCCGAACGTGCGTTTCAGCCGGGAAATCCGCGCCTCGCCTCCCGCGCGCCACGCCCGACCACGTCGGAACACGCGTGTCCCCTCGCGCGCCCGCACAGCATCGCTGCGATGACCCGTCTTGGGAATGACCACGTGCCGAACGCCCATGGCTGCTGCGCGTTCGATGTTCACGCCAGAGTAGAATCCGCGATCGGCGGCGAGCACGCGAGGCGGACGCCCAAAGTGCCTCGTGTGGATCTCGATCGATGACTCGACGAGCGCCGAGTCATGCACGTCTACGACCGCAATGTCCGTCACGATGCCGCCCTCGGCCTCCTGCACTTTCACGGTCCGACCGAACTCCGTCGGCTTGGCCTTCTTGCCCTTGCGAATGATCTGGGTGTGCGGCTCGAAGATGCTCACGAGCTTGCCGGCCGACTTCGTCTCGCCGCGAAGGACGCGCGCTCGTGTCTGCGCGACAACCTGGTTGCCGTGGAAGGCAACTTGTTCGAGCACGCGCAGGCTGCGAGCGACGCGGCCTGGAATCGTCCTTCGAAGTCGCGCCGCCGCCTCAACGACGGCGCGGGCCTGACGAACAACGCGTCGTGCGGTGCGCAAGAGCCTCTTGTAAGGCTTCTTCAGCGCTTCGAGCTTCGCTTCGCGGCTCGTCGGACGTCGGCCGATCTGCTCGATCTCGTACAGACGTCGCGCAACGCTCCGGCGCACGTTGCGAAAGGTCTCGGGAACGGGCAGCCCTGCTGCCCGAACCCTCTCCATTTCCCGACACGCTACGCGCGTGACGTCTTCGCAGAGGCCGCTATCGAGCGGGTACCGAACGCCTGTCTCCACCACGGTCGTATCGACGCGCATGCGCCGACCCCGGGTAACTTTCCGACGCGCCGCCTCGCCAACGATTCGCTCGAAAACCCGGCGAAGCGTCGCCTCGTCGATGGCCTGGTTGATCCGGATCATCGTCTTGGCGTCGGGAACCTTGCCGCTGTCGATGCGACAGAAGGCGCGGTACGCAACGTTGCCCGTGACCTCCCACTCCAGCTCTTCGAAGCTCCACTGCCGGATATGCTTGAGCGCCAGGAGTCGCAAGGCCACCTCGGCTGGCGTACCCGGTCGACCTCGGCGCGCGCTCTGCGGGTGTCGCTTCCGGAGAGCCTCCAGCACCTCGTCGACGAGCTCGTCGCTCCCGAGCAGCTCGTCGAGCTGGCGGAGAACCGGATCGAGAAGCGTCTTGGGATCAGGGATGTGGGCGCCGAAGAGAATCGCGTCCGAGAAGCTCCGCTGGCCTGCGCGTTTACGAATCATCCCTAGGGATCGATCACAACGCGATCGAGACGTCGATCGAAAAGCGCCCATTCCGACTCGGTTGCCGCCCCCCTCAGCCCGCAAAAGAAGGCTCCAAAGGCCTCACTTTTGCACCGCGATGTAGCTACGCCCGCGGTGACTCGCTGCTCATCAAGACCGCCACCGCGCGTCTTTTGGCGGCGTTCCTGACGGGCTACGACGAAGCCAAGGGCCTCCTCGCGGTGAAGGTCGTTCCGATGGCCGGCTGCGCCACCGAAGGCGGCACCACGCTCACGCTGGAGCCGCCGGGCGCGGAGCTGAAGTACACCAAGGGCGGCTTGCCCGACAGCAGCACCTCCGTCACGGCCGGCGAGAACAACGGCGCGCTCTTCTACAACGTCACGCCGCGGCTCCCGGTGAAGGTCACCGCCACCCACCCCACCTGCAAGCAGCTCCCGTTTCCGGTGGAGTACCAGGGCGTGAAGTACACCGGCGCGCAGACCACCGAGCCCGGCGAGTCGTTCTCCTTCGTGCGCGTGTTCCTCGGCCCCGGAACCTGACCAACGTCGTTGCGGCGCGCGCGTTCCCCCGGTAGAAAAGCGCATGGCCGACGAAGCGTTTCCCATCGAAGTCTCCCAGCGCGGCAACGTGGCCATCTGGACCATCGATCGTCCGGACCGCATGAACAGCCTCTCCCGCGCCACGCTCCTGGCGCTGGGGAAGCTCACCCGCGAAGCGCTTACCAACCCTTCGGTGCGCGCCATCGTGCTCACCGCCTCGGGCGAGAAGGCCTTCTGCGCCGGCGCCGACCTCAAAGAGCGCCAGGGCATGAGCGAGAACGACGTGCGCGTCCAGGTGGAGCTCTATCGCTCCGAGCTCGGGCCGCTCGACCGTTCTCCCAAGCCGGTCATCGCCGCCATCAACGGCGTGGCCTTCGGCGGTGGCCTCGAGCTCGCGCTGGTGTGCGATCTGCGTGTGGCTGCGGCGCACGCCACCCTCGCGCTTCCGGAGACGACCCTCGGCATCATCCCCGGTGCCGGCGGCACGCAACGTCTCCCGCGGGTGGTGGGCGAAGCGCGCGCCAAGGAGATGATCCTCCTCGGCCGCCGCCTCACCGCCCAGGAAGCGCTCGCTTGGGGCCTCGTGAACCGCGTCACGCCGGCGGGCACGAACCTCCTCGACGACACGCTGGCTTTCATCGACCCCATCGCCAACGGCGCGCCGGTGGCGCAGGCCGCCGCGCTCGAAGCCATCGACCGCGCCGGCGACACCAGCCTGGAGCTCGGCCTCGAGCTCGAGAAGGTGAGCTACGACAAGGTCCTGGTGAGCGAAGACCGACGCGAAGCCCTGGCCGCCTTCGCCGAGAAGCGAAAGCCCGCCTTCAAAGGCCGCTAGAACACTCCCCCTCTTCCCTTCAGGTGAGCGCCCGAGCTCATGGGTAACAACGTCGCCCGACCTCATGGGTAACAACATCGCCCAACCTCATGGGTTACAGTTCGTCCTTCTGGTGCCGCAAGTCGAGGACTCGCAGGCCGAGGCGTTCG
>JABFRG010001041.1 GCA_013141295.1 Polyangiaceae bacterium | reverse complement strand
GCGCTTGCGCCTGCGGCCCGGCGAGAGCCGGGCCAAGGCGCTGCGCGACACGCTCGCCCTCGCCGCAACGTGGGAACCGGAGGCCGAGGTCCGCGCAGCCGCACAAGATGCCCAGCGCCCTGCCACCGCGGCCCTTGCCCCGGGCGGCGCCACCTGGCTCACCGCGGAACCGGTAGCCGAGGGCGCGCAGCCGGAAGAGCAGGCCGGGGTGCTGTGGGACGAAGAGGGCTCGCTCCACGTGGTGGTCTTCGATCGCGCGGGCGACGCGACGATCGCAGGCACCGGCCACGGACCGGGCGATCTCTTCCTGAGCCCGCGCCCCTGATACTTCCCGGCACCGGCGCGGAGATGCGCTATCGTGCCGCCGATCCCATGGCGGAACCCAAGGAAACCAAGGCCCCGGATTTCGAAAAGTCCCTCGAGCGTCTGGCGAAGATCGTCGAAGCCCTGGAGACCGGCGAGCTGCCCCTCGACGAGTCGCTCAAGCTCTTCGAGGAGGGCGTGAAGCTCTCGCGCGCCGCCCAGGAGCGCCTCGACAAGGCCGAGAAGCGCATCGAGCTGCTCCTCGGCGTGGACCCGGAAGGCAACCCGCGCACGGCGCCCTTCGAAGGCGACGAAGAGCCCTGAGTCAGCGGCCGATGGCGCCGCGGTAGACCCAGCCCTCGGTGCCGAAGTCGTCGCCGAAGCGAATGTGATACCAGCCGTCCTGGGTGCCGGCGACCTTCACCTTGGCGCCCTTGCGGAGCCGGGCCACGATGGTGCCGGTACGGGGCGTCTCACGAATGAGCGCCACGTCCCATTCGATGGACAGGGTCTCGCCGCTGGCGGCGGGCGCCGGCGCGGGTGCAGTGTCCGGGGGGCCATCGGCGGAAGCGCCAGGCCCCGGGACCGGAGGAGGCGGCGCGTCGGGCGCGGCAACGGACGCGGGCGCCGATGCGGGAGCCCCACCGGGAGCGGGCGTGAAGGTCGTCTGAAACGACACCGTGTAGCGCGGGTGCTGGTGCGCGATGCTCGCGAGATCGAACGCGAGGAAATGCTGCTTCAAGCAGGTGCCCAGCGCCTCGGTCCCCTTGACGGTCGACGACTTACCCACGTCGGCGTTGGCCCGGCCGCCCTTGAAATCGAGGGTCAGCACCACCGAAAGGCGTCCCGACTCGCTCTCCGCACCGGGGCAGGTGGCGAGGCGACGAATGCGCGTCTCGGCGAGCTTGTCGAGTCCGTTGAGCTCGCCGCACTCCTTGCCCTTGGCGCTCTCGCCGTCGGCGGTCCGGCACGACAGCAGCACGCCGCGCGCGATGTTGATCTGCGGCGCGATGACCGCCGGAGTTGCTGCGCTGGTCGAAGGCGTGCCGGTGGGCACAGCGGCAGGCAGCGGCGTCGAGGAGAGAACCCCGCTCGGCACCGCACCGGCGCTGGCGGAAGCAGCAGCCGATGGCTCGTTCGAGGGCGCCGATGGACCGAGCTTGATGCCCGCCAGCCGAGGCCAGGCGATTCCCACCAGGAACCCCACCACCGCGATGATGGAAACGCGCTTCCACGAGGGACGCGAAGCATCCTCGGTGGGAACCTGAATCTCGAGCCTTGGGCTCTTCGCCGACATGGCCGGCACTCTAGCAAGGTGACGCGGCCGAGTGAAGAACGTGGGAGGTTCACCCGGCCGCGGCGTCGACTACTTCTTGGTGTACGCCTGTTCCGCGGTGATTCCGCCCTGGACGGCGTAGATCGTGAACCCCGTGGCGGTCGCGCTGTAGGTCGTCTGAATCGGCGCGCCGAGGCCGCCGTCGGGCACCGGGAACGCGCAGGTCGCGGTGAGGGTGGCGTTGATGCCGGAGACCGCGAGCGTCGAGGTCGTCCGCGAGTCGCCGGTGGGGCGCGTGATGATCGAGTTGTACGTGGTGCCCTTGACCTCGACGGTCGTCGCAGGCGACGACGCGCCCGTGATGGGCCCTTCCGGAACCGACGCCCCGTAAAGCTTCGAACCGGTGAGCACGTACGTGCCGTCGGCCACGGTTCCACCGGTGGCCGCCGGAGCATTGGCCTTGCTTCCGGTGACGTCCAGCTTCGTTCCCTGCTGCGTCAGGGCGTTGCACTGCCCACCGCCGCCGCTGCTGGAGCTCGACCCACCACTGCTGGAGCTCGACCCACCACTGCTGGAGCTCGACCCACCGCTGCTGGAGCTCGAACTGGTCCCGCCACCGCTGCTGGAGCTGGTGGTGGTGCTGCCATCGGAGCAGGCCGCGCCGAGGCCGGTGATACCCACGAGCGCCGTGGCGCTCAAAATCCAACGAAGTTTCGACATAAAGGACTCCTAAGGAAAAAGTGAAGCGCCACGCCCGAAGGCGCACGCTACGCAGGGCCTTTGGACGGGGCACCGCGGAAAATATTCACGCGAGCCGCCTCTCAGGCGTCGCTCTTCCTCAGGTAGGTGGCCACCAGCGCAACGCCGGTATCGGTCCGAGTCACCAGCACCAGCGCGTCGCTCGTCGCAGCGAAGGTGGCGGTGTTCACCGGATCGCCGCCGCCGTCGTCTTCGGGGACGACGCAGCTGTCGCTCCGAGTGAGGCCGGTAGCGCCGATGGTGAACGTGCCGAGGCTGCGGCTCTCGCCGTTCCCATCGGATTGCACGATGGCGATGGAAGCGCCGGAGATGCGGATGGTCTGCGCCAGGATGACGCCGGTGGGTCCGGCCACGCCGGACTTCGGCACGAGATCCATGCGCACGAGCACATAGGTGCCGTCGGTGATGGTGCCGCCGGGCGTGTCGACGATGGTGGCGCCCGGCGCGAGCGACTGGATCTCCACCTGGTCGCCGAGCTGGGCGACGGTGTTGCAGCCCACGATGGAACCGTCGCCGGCATCGGCGTTGAGGAGCGCGCCGCCGGTGGCGTCACCGCACGCGACGCCGACGCCCATCACCCCGCCCAGGGCGATGGCCAGCAGCGGTCGCCAGCGACCGGCGCGATTCACGGGAGTGCTTGGATCCATTGCCTCAGTGCGTCGACACCTACCACGTCCACCTCGTGGCTCACGATGGCAGGCATCTGTTTTTCGTCGCGGCGCGTGGCGCGGTCGAGCGACTCCGACTTGGCGGGATTGCCCGGCGCGATGCGGTACCAGGTTCCATCGTTGTAGCCCATGCTCGTCGACGCCACGCCCACGGCGGTCGACGAGATGTCGAGGCCCGAGACGGGAACGTCGGTGATCAGCTGCGATGCCCGCACCGCCATGTAGAGCCCGGTGAACTGCGCGTTGGCGCCGGCCAGCGGGTTGTGGCATCCGCCGCAGTTGGTGTGCACGTACGCGAGCGCCGCCGCTGCCTTCCCGGTGCCGTCCTCGGGAAACGCCAGGCTGGTCTTCGCGGGCACCTGCGTCAGCCACCCGTCGGCCGCCAGCTTCGCCAGCGTCATGCCGGTCGCGCCGGCAACCCCCACCCCGATCGCATCGAACCCCAGCAGCGCATCGGGACGACCGTTGTGACAGATATCGCACTGGCTGGCCCGGGGGATCTCGTACGTGGAGCTACCCACCGCGAGCTCCCCACGATCGAGCCGCGTCGCCTCGCTCTCGGCGGCGTTCCATCGATACGTCGTGCGCGACCACGAGCCGGCAGCGCGCTTGTAGAAGATGCGCGTCTCGACTCGCTTGCCCCCGCGCCGGAACTCCTTCCACACCTTCATTCCCACCGGGTACTGCCACGCGTCCATGTCCGTGGTGTCGATCTTGGTCCCCGCCGGGATGAGCACGAAGCGCGATTTCTCCGCGCCGTCGCTCCAGAACTGATTCGCCGGCGTATACGGCGCAACGCCCGTCGCCAGCTCCTTGGTGGCGATGTTCTTGTAGAGCCCGGTGCACGAGAGCGTGTCGCTCAACCCGTCCGCCCCCGCATC
>JABFRG010001249.1 GCA_013141295.1 Polyangiaceae bacterium | reverse complement strand
GTCCTCGAGCGCGCCAAGAGCGCCATCGCCGAGCGCAATCCCGTCGAGGTCCGCCGAACCGACGCGGAGCATCTTCGGGATCGCACCTTCCACCTGGCAGCGCTCCGGTTCCGGGAAGGCGCGCTGCTCGAGTCGCTGGCGCGGCGCACCAAGAAGCGGATCGACGCAAAGCTGCCGCCCCATCAGGCGATGCTGGAGGTGCAAGAGCACTTGCTGGCGCTGGCCGCAGCTCACGCCGACCACTGCGCGCTCACGTTCTTCGACGAAGCCGCGCGCGAGGTCCGCGATCCGGAGCTGCGCGCGACCCTCGACCGACTCGGCGCCCTGCACGCGCTCACGCAGCTGCGGCGCGACGCCGTGTTCTACGTGGCCGAGGGCTACTTCGACACCGGCAAGGAGCGCGCGATGCGCAAGGAGGTGGCGAAGCTCGTGGCCGAGCTACGGCCCGACGCGGTGGCGCTGGTGGACGCGTTCGGCATACCCGACGCCTGCCTCTCGGCGCCCATCGCGTTCATGGATCCCGCGCATCCCAAGTGGTAGCGCGCCCTCTCCCCCCGGGCTACGGCGTCGGCTGCGCCTTGGTGCGCGCCTCGATGGACGCGATCGCGCGCGTGATCGAGTCGTCGCCGTGAACGCATGCGAGGACGTCTTGCATCTTGTAGTGCCCGGGGATCTTCACGACCCGCGCCGGCGCGAGCGCCTTGAGCATGGGAATCGACCGCGCGTCGCCCACCTTGGCCGCCACCCCGATGCTCGACTTGGCCTCGCAGCTGAGGCCCGCAACGCGTAGATCGATGGCCACCGACGCCGCGTCGCTGGCCTTCTCGCGCACGTCGGGTACCCGCAGCGCCTTGGCCGCGCGATCGGCAGTCCCGCGCGGGACCTTGGCCACCCAGGCCAGATCGTAGAGGACATCGCAGCCGCGCGCGGAGGGATGCTGCTCGAGGAACTTCAAGGCGGCGTCGGTGCCCACGCCGGAGACGGCGGTCTTCTTGACGTTCTCCAGGTACTCCGGCTTGTCGGCGGCGGTGGCGTCGATGCCCGCCAGATGGTCGAGCTCGCTGATGGCTTCCACCGGCTGGTTGGTCGCGAAGAACCCCTTCACCATCGCCTCGTACACCCGCGGCATGTCGGCCGGCTGGGGCTTGGCCTCGCCGAGCTTGGCGCGCCCGCGGTCCATGTCGCCCACCTCGAAGAGCTTCACGGCTTCGGCCACGTCGGCACGAAGCGGCTCGGTGGGAACCGGCGCCGGGCCGCCATCGGCCTGCGTCGAGCTGTTGCGCTTCGACGGCGCGAAGGTGCTGGCGAGCACCACCCCCAGGAAGATGATGGCGAGAAAGCCCAGCGTCGCCAGCGCCGCCGGCGGGAGCCGCCGCACGTACGCCACCGCGCCCCCGAACATGCTCTTCGCCTGCGAGCCCACGGGCACCGCCAGGTATCCGGTGGGCACGCCGGACATCGACGGCAGGTTCTCGGAGAGGCTGGGCGCCGAGCGCATGGCCTCGCCACCGAGCACCGAACGGAGCGGCGGCGTCACCCCCACCGAAGGCAAGATCGCGTCGATGGCGTCCACCACCTCCTTGGCGCTGGCCGGCCTGTCGCGCATGTCCTTGGCCATGAGGGCGTGGATGAGCGCATCGACGCCGGGCGGCACCGCGGTGTCGGGCGCCTTATCGCGAATCGACGGGATGGCCGCGGTCACGTGCATGCCCAGCAGCTGCACCTTGCTGTCGGCGTCGAAGGGGCGCCAGCCGGCGATCATCTCGTAGAGCATGACCCCCACCGCATAGAGGTCGGCGCGGGCGTCGAGGTCTTGCCCAAGCGCCTGCTCCGGCGCCATATATTCAGGTGTACCATACACCATCCCCGCGCGGGTGATGGCCGCGGTGCCGCTCTTGGGCTCCCGCGCCAGCTCGCCCATGGGCACGCGGGCGATGCCGAAATCGAGGACCTTCACGAAGTCGGGGTCGCCGTCGCGATCCACCAGCATCACGTTTTCGGGCTTCAGATCCCGGTGCACGATGCCCAGCTGGTGGGCGCGGCCGAGGGCGCTGGCGATCTGCCGCACGATGTTGAGCGCGCGGGCCACCGTGAGCGCACCACGATTGATGCGATGCCGCAGGCTGACCCCCTCCACGTACTCCAGCACCAGGAAGAACGAGCCGTCCTCCAGCTTGCCGAAGTCGGTGGCCGCCGCCACGTTGGGGTGGTCGATGTGCCCGGCCGCCACCGCTTCACGCTCGAAGCGCGTGACCACCTCCGGCAGGCGGCTCATCTCGGCGTGGAGCACCTTCACCGCCACCCGCTTGTGCATCAGCGTGTGCTCGGCCAGGTACACCGCGCCCATGGCGCCCTCGCCCAGCCATCGAAGGAGCTTGTAGCGATCGCTCAGGGTCGTGCCCACGAGCCCCGCCGTGTCCGCGCCTGCGGCGGAGCCGTCCACACCGCTGCGCGCGGCGCCGTCCACACCGCTGCGCGCGGCGCGATCGCTCTTCGGTTGGCTTGCAGGGGTTTGCGGCATGGGAAGGGAGAAGCAGCAGAGAAGCGCTACCCGGGAGGATAGCGAGAAGCGTTCAAAACTCGAAGTTCACGATAGCGCCGAGCCACATCCCGAAGACGTCGGTGCCGGCGGCGGAGGGCACACGGAACGCCGTGTTCACGGTGGTGGGGATGTTCGGCGTGGTGTTGTCGGGGTAGCTGTCGCCATGGCAGAGCGCCGAGAAACGCGTGCCGAGCACGAGGCCGATCTCGATCGGCTTGCGCACGCGGTAGGTGGCGCCGAGCCCCAGCGGGATGTCCAGGCACCCACCGGAGGTGGGGCTGGTGTGAAACCCACCCTGCGACGTCACCACGTCGTAGGCCGGGGTCACGGTTCGCATGTATCCTACACCGACGAACAGGAACGGATGGATGGTGCGAAGGCCGAGCGGGGGCACCAGCCGGGCTTCGATGCCGCCACCGAACTGGGTTCGCAACGGGCCCGACGAGACCGGCGAGAGGCCGAGCATCCCGTACACGCCGACCCGGGCCAGCGGAAGCAGCGCCAGGTGCGCGGTCGCGCGAAAGAGCGGCCCCAGGCTCGCGTCCCCCGCCCCCAGCGGACGGTTCTTGAGGAAGCGCTTCTCGAGGCCGACTTCGGCGCTGGTGTCCCAGTGAACCTGAGCCGCCGCCGGAGAGGCCTTCGCAAGCCAACCGAGGGCCCACGGTAGGGCCGCAGCCAGGAGCAGGGCACGCGCAGGACGTCGCATGCCCGGCACTCTACCCGAGGAGCGGCCGAGACGGGTCGTTCCGTAGGGAAAAAAGCGCTTTCAGCGGCTCAGAAGCGCAGGGGGCTGTAGGGCAGCGCGTTCTGGCCCTGCTGCGGTCCCTGTGCGTGCTGCTTGTTGGTGAGCGCCCACACGAAGACGCCGAGCGGGAAGCGAATCTTGCCGAAGAGCGCGGTGGTCTGGCCGAGGCCTTCGTAGGCGCGCTGCTGGAGCTCGACGCCGAAGGTCGCCCAGCCGGCGGCGAGGCTCACGCCGGGTCGCGGGTGCTCGGCGTCGAACAGCGGCGCCACCTGCATCCAGGCGCCGCTCGTGAGGTGCATGTACTCGAACTGCAGGCCGAAGGTGGCGAAGCTCTTGTTGGAGAACTCGTAGGTGGCGCCGACCATGAGGAAGTGGGGTGCGGCGATGAACATCGCGCCCACGCGCACGCGACCGAAGCCCAGAAGCTTGGCCGACCCTTGCTCCGCGAAGCCAGGACCGAGGGCGCCTTCGAGATTGGCGTCCCAGGTGAAGTCGCGCTCCATGAAGTCTTCCACGCTGCGGCCCATGCGCACGTAGCGATCCTTCTTCGGTGCGCCGCCATCGGCGTCCGCGGCGGGGGCGCCGGCGTCGCCCGTGGGGGC
>JABFRG010000709.1 GCA_013141295.1 Polyangiaceae bacterium | reverse complement strand
CCGCAGATCATGGCGACGGACCGTCAACGTCTGCGTCACGGCTACGCACTCGGTGCGTGCGATGGTCCGGGTCGCGGCCTGGGCGTCTCCCTTCGGGCGGACGACCTAGCTTGAAGCGCGGAACCACGCCTCGGGAATGCTGCCGTTCATGAAGTGCAGCGTATTTGGCGCACCCGGCGACGAGTCGAATGCGTCGCGCGGATCGTCCGCAGTGCCTTCGCGTAGGCCTTCGGTCAAAGGCCAATGCGGCCTCGCCCCTGGCAAGAGGCCGTGGAGCCCGCTCTGGAGCGCGCCGATCACGAAGGTGTGACCGGCGACCCGCGCGCCCAAGAAATCGCTCAGGTGCTGGGCGAAGTCCTGCCCCGGCGCGGCGCCGAAGGTCTCGCACGTGCGAAACCACATCAGGGCTCCGGGCGACAAGCTCGCGCGCAGCGCCTTCACGAGGTCATGCTGCGGGTGGTCCGGCTGCAGCTGCGCCCGCTCCAGCACGTCGCCTGCAATGTACACTTTTCCCCATTTGCCGTGCCCCCAGAACTGTACCTCGTCGATGCGGTCCTGCTCTCCCTGCGCAGCCAGCCAACGGAGCGCATCTTCCCAGCTCGCGGCGCCGTGGGTGGCGTCGACCCGGCGCATACCGCGGTAGAGCTTGGCGCCGGTGGACCAGGCGCTACGGAGGAGCTTCTCTCCGGCCTTGGCGGTGCCGTCGTACACGAGGAGGCGCTTACCCATCGAGAGACGGTAGCCATCCCTCCGCATCGCCACAAGGCGCTCTATTCGCTCTTCGTGAGCGGCGAGAGCACGACGCCACGGCGCCGACGAAGCGCGAGCGCGATGACCCCCACCAGAATCGTCCCCATTCCTCCGGCTCCTGCGTCGCGACCACCGGTAGCGCAGCCGCCGCTCACTTCCGGCGTGCAGCTCGAGCCGGCGGTCGTGAGATTGCATGGCGTTGCGGCGATGATACCCGCGGCAGTGGGCCGCGTCCCGTTCGGAGGGTAGATGGCGCAGACGCCGTCGGCGTCGTCCTGGTTCAGGGAGCGCTTCTTGATCTCCCCCTCTTCGGTCGTCGGGTCCATGGTCGCTTCTCGATCGAGCGAGTGCGCGAGCCCCAGCGCGTGGCCCGCCTCGTGGGTCAAGATGGACGGCAGATCGATAGCTCCGCTCCTCTCGTCGATCAGTATGTCGGTGTCGAGGATCTCGCCGGTAGCCATCGAGAAGGTGACGGTGGTCTTGGCAGCAAGCCCGATGTCCTCGCCGGGCAACTTCTGGAACACAACGACGTTCTGGTTGGTGCCACCGACGCGATACTCGACCTTGAGGCTCGGCTGCGATCCGAACACCAGCAGGCGCAGGCTCGGGCTCTGGGCTGCGTCGCCCGACCCGCAGAGTCGCCCCTGCCAGGCGCCGAAGGCTTGATCGACCTCCAACGACGGGCTGCTGGTGATCATGGTGGGCTCGCTCTGCACCACGAATCCCGCGCAGCGCGAGGACCAGTAGAGTTGCGGTCGGGAGGAGGGGGCGTTGCACAGGTCGCCGGTCGACCCGGTGCTGCGGCAGTACGCGTGCGCGCCGGATGGCGCGAGGGCCACGAGCGCGAAAGCAAGCGCCGCGCCCAGGAGCGCCTTGCCGTCAGCGGGACGCATGGCGCACCGTCCAAACTTCGCGCACCTGGCGCGATGCCTCGTCGAGCGAAGCGCCAGCCAAGGGAAAGGCCTTCGCGACCTCGCCCCGCCGCGCGACGAGCCGGCCCGCATCGGGCGACGGGCGCAGCACCAGCTTTCCGTTCTCTGCCACCGCAAGGTACTGGCCCTGTGCGCGGCCGACGACCTTGGCGCTCGAGCCCGCTTGCGCCAAGAACACCAGCGAACGGGAACGGAGATCGGCCTCGCCCTCGACCCACTGCCCGATGTCACCCACCCGGCCGCCGGCGGTGCGTATCCACGCGTCGTCCGGTGCCGTGCCCGCGACGCGCTCGACGATGCGGACATGTGTGTATGTTGCAATGGATCCGTTTTCCCATTGGGACTTCGATTCGATGGGCTCGACGACGACGACCGCCGATGCGTTTTCCACCAGACTCGAGAGGGGAACCGCGAAGCTGGTCGATGCGCTGGCGTTGCCGGCCACCGAAGAGATTGCCAGTGGCACCAAGAGCGCGACGAGCGAGAAGCTGGCTTTTGCTGTCATGCTTCTGAGTGGAGGCGCAGCCCGTCCGCCTTCACGGATTCGTATCCGGCTCCGAGAAAATCCACCGCAGCTTGCGCTGGTAGGCGGCCGATGGGTGCTTCGAGCCAAAGTCGGCACGACGCATTCGGGCCTCGTCGGTGCGGCCCTGGCGCACGAGCGATTCGATGGCGAGAAGATCGCGCTCCGTGCTCAGAACCCCGGCGGGGAAGCGTCGTGCGTGCTCGGCAAGGAGTGCGTCTGCGCCGTGCGGGTCCGCGAGGACGATGGCTCGCGCGCGATCCACGAGACGTGCTTCTTCGGTGATCGACGAAGTAGGCGTCTCTGGCGTCGGCGTTGGCGCTTCCACGGTGGCTCCGGGAGTTGGCGCGGCGACGACCAGTGGGGACGCCGACGGTTGGAGGCGCATGGGGGCAACAAGCTTGAACGCGTCGCGCGGGGGAGCGGCCAGGGTGGGGTCCGGCGCTTGGGCGCGTCGTTCGCTGCGTGCCGGCGAACCCGGGCCCTGTGCCGGAATCACGACGACGTTCGCCACGAGCGCCGGTTCTTCCTGGGCGCGTAGCGACCATGCTCCGGCGCCTGCGGCGACCGTGACGGAGGTTGCGAGCAGCGCCTTTCCCAGCAGCGTGGAGAGAAGTCCCAGGGCTGCCGGTTTGGCCGCCAACTGCGCCACGAGCCTCTGGCTCCTCGCGCGCTCCTCGTCGGTGCGCCGCAGGGGCCTTCGGGCGCTCGCCAGAAGCTCACGCGTGCCCGCTGGACCGCCGCCGTCGAGCCAGCGCTGCGGGGCCTTCAGTCTCTCGTTCATGGTTGCCACCGCTCGACGTTGCGCATGGCCTCGCGATTCATGCTCTTCACGAAGTCCTTTCGGGCCGCGTGGAGGCGCGAGTACACCGTGCCCACCGGGACGTCGGACATCTCGGCGATCTCGTCGCAGGAGAGTCCTTCGATCTCGAACATGACGAAGGTCGCGCGCCGGGTTGGATCCATACCGTCGAGGACCCGCTCGAGATGCGCCCGCATTTGCTCCTGATCGAGCTGCACCTCGGGCGAGGCCGCACCGTCGTCGGAGAGCTCCGCGTCGTCCAGCGGTGTCTCGCGGCGAACGTGGGCCCGCTTCCGGTACGACGAAACCACGCGCACGCAGATGCCGAAGAGCCAGGTGGTGATCTTGGAGCGCCCTTCGAAGGTCGGCAGCTGCCGATGCACCACCAGGAAGACTTCCTGAAACAGATCGTCCACCGCCGCCGCAGGCGCGCCGAGTCGCTGGAGCGAGAGCCACACCAGCTCGCCGTGGGCCGCATGGATGGCGCGCAGGTCGAGGGCGTCTGCCTCGCTCGCACCCAAGACTGCTAGGTCCTCCAGCGCCATATTCCGCGGGTGAGTGGGGGGCACTGCCAATTTCCTTCAGTCGAAATGCACGCCGGCCCCGACCGACGTGTCTATGCCTATGAAATTACTGCGAAAATATTCCTCGCCGCAGGCGGCTATTTGATACCGGGCGGGGGTGGCGCTCAGGCCCGCACGGGCCGAGAGCACCAGCGGGCGCACGACCACGAGCTCGGCGCGAAGCGCCGCCACGCCGGAGAAAAGCGCGTTGGTTCCGGAGACTGCGCTGCCCTGCGCGGTGCGGAGCGTGAGCGCCGCCGCCGCCCCACCCACACACGGAGCCACCGAAAGCCGCTGCGAGCCGGTGAGCTCGATGCATCCG
>JABFRG010000790.1 GCA_013141295.1 Polyangiaceae bacterium | reverse complement strand
GTATCCGGGCGCGCCGCTTCGGTGCGCCCGGATACCACCAAGCCCCTCCCCTACGCGTACGGCTTCGTGCGGGCGGTGGCGCCGCAGTACCTGCGCGTGCCCAGCCGCGAGGACCAGCTCAAGAGCGAGTTCAAGCTCGAAGACCACCTGAACAAGTTCAAGGAGCACGGCAGCGAGTGGCAAAAGGTCACCCTCGGCGCCAACGACGTCGAGCTCCCGGGCAAGCCGGCGCCGGCCAAGAAATCCACCGACCTCGCGCTCGGTCAGCTGTTCGGCGCGCAGGGCGACTTCGACCCCATCCCCTTCTGGCTCCAGAACGGTCGCGCCGTGCCCAACGTCTCGTCGTTCAAGGTGCCGCCGGCCTCGGTGTTCGCCAACCGCGTGCGTCGTCACACCGGCCTCGCGTTCCTCGGCGCCTTCAAGGCTTCGCCCGAGGCGTTCGGTCGGCCCTTCGCCATCACCACCGATCTCCGGCTCATTCCCACCACCAAGGTGAAGCCCGACACCGGCTCTCCGTGGCACGGCGTCGACATCGACGACAAGCTCCCGGTGCCCTTCGCTTTCGTGCGGAAGAAGTGCGAAAAGGACAAGGACGCCTGCCCCGCCACCTACCGCATCGAGGGTGACGAGGCGCACAAGGTCAAATCGCTCCCCTTCCGCAGCACGGTGAAGCTCACCGGCAAGGGCAAGAGCGTGGGCAAGACCCGCTACCGCGAGATCGAGGGCGGCGTGTGGGTGAAGGCCTCCGACACCGGCTCGGTGTTCGAGCCCAGCGAGTGGCCCAAGGCCGCTGCCGCCGGCGAGAAGTGGATCGAGGTCTCCATCGACAACCAGACGCTCACCCTCTGGGAAGGCAAGAAGGCGGTCTACGCCACGCTGGTCTCCACCGGGCAAGACGGCGTCGGCGATCCCAAGACCACCAAGTCGACGATCCAGGGCACCTTCCGCATCAAGAACAAGTTCGTCACCGCCACCATGGACTCCAACGAGAAGGGCGGCGGCACCGAGCCGAGCGGCCCCGAGAAGGACAAGGGCGAGAAGTCCGAGAAGAAGGACAAGGGCGAAGAAGGCAAGACCATCCGCCGCGGCCAGGGCTCCTTCGAGCTCCGCGACGTGCCCTACGTGCAGTACTTCGAGGGCGCCTTCGCGCTCCACGTGGCCTACTGGCACGACGTGTTCGGCACCGCCCGCAGCCACGGCTGCGTGAACCTGGCGCCCATCGACGGCCAGCGCATCTTCTCCTGGACCGATCCGCCGATGCCCGACAGCTGGCACGGCCTCTACGTGGGTGATCCCAACCAGGGCACCACCGTCGTCGTTCACCCCTGACCCGAGCGCGGGCGCGCGAGCTACTTCTTCTTGGACGGCGGAACCTTGGCCGCGGGCGGCTTGGTCGCGGCCTTGAGCGCCGGCGGACCGCCGAAGAGGTACAGACGCTCGATGACCGAGTCGCTCGAGACCTGCTTCGACACCGAGCCCTGGGCGTCGAGCGTCAGCTCGTTGCGCTGCGACGTTTCGGTGGTCTTGCTCTTGGCGCCGTGGGTGGCGATGCGCTCTTCGACCACGCCGTCCTTGATGCGGGAGAGCTCCGAGTAGCGAAGCGTGGGTTCGCCGTCGTCGGCGATGGCGGGAAACGCGTACCGGTGCGAAGGCAAGGTGCCGGCGCCCACCCGCAGGAGCGAGGGCGCTTCCCAGAGCTCGGTACCGAGCGGGGCGAGCGGCGTGAGCTCCACCGCGTCGGTCTTGCCGTCCCGGTCGATCTTCACGCGCAGACGCCCGCCCTCGGAGGGCTTCGCGGTGACGATGGCCACCGCCTTGACGCCCTCGAAGTACCCCTTGCGGTGCATCGAGACCGAGCCATCGGCGTCGCGCGAGACCCAGTTGGTGAAGTCCCGGAGGTCCCAGTTCTTGTCGTCGGCCTCCAGGCTCGTGTGGGTGAGGGCCTCGACGAAGCCGTCGTCGTCCTTACGGATGTGGCCGTAGGTGAAGCCGGTGACCGCGTCGCCGCGGCGTGATCGATAGGCGATCTGCGAGACCACCCGATCGTTCTGGCCTTTGACCTTGGCGGTCTCGAACACCTTCTGCACCACGCGGCCGAAGGTCTTTTCTCCGCCGCCCATGATGTCGCCGCAGAAGAGGGTGTGGCCGGGCGTGTAGCGCACCGCTAGCTTGGCGTTGGCCACCAGATAGGTCTGCTCGGAGCTGAGCCCCGCCGCGGCATAGAACGTGGCGACGAGACCGCCCTCGGTGCCCCCGTTCCACGACACCGCCACCCGCGGGGTTTCTTCGAGCGCGAACTTGCCGAGCGACTCGTGGACCATGATGCCGAACGGGAGCGCCAGGTCACCCCAGTGCGCGCTGCAGGTGATCGAGTGCGCGTCCCCCTCGGCGTCTTTCCCCAGCTCGACGGTGAACGAGCAGAGCGGGCTGCCGCTCTTCTGCTGCGCGCACTCCACCTTGGGCGCGGCCGTGCCTTCCACGTCGAGCGCGAGAATGCCCTCCGGCATCTCCACGTGGAACGTCTTCATCGCGGGCGCCTCCCACTCCCGCATACGCTTGACGCGAGCTGCCTGCACCGCCGGATCGACCGCAGCCGGTTTGGCCACGGTGGCCACCGGTGCCGGCGCCGGCGTGACCACCCAGGGCTTCGCCGACGCGCCCGCGCCGCAGCCGAACGCGAGCACGACCGGCAAAAAGGGAAGAAGTGCGCGCAGAGGTGCGTTCGTGGCCGACATGGTGGCTCCTACGTAGGTGGATGAAGCCGCCCGCCGAGTCCAGAGCCGCCCCTTCTCCTCACCGTTAGCACGGCGCCCCGCACGACTTCATCTGCGAAAAGGGGCGGTCAAGTCTCCGGCTCGGCGTCCGTTCCCGGTAACGTGAGGAACGTCCTTCGCGTCGCACTTTTGACGACAGACCCGGTCGGTTTCACGCTGTTCGACAGCACCGATCCCGAGACCCTCGCCCTGGCCGCAGCGGTCGCGGACGGGCTCGTGTACCTGGACGCCGAGGGCGAGATTTGCCCCGCCTTGGCCGTGAGCTGGCGCCGGGTGTCGCCCCTCGAGCACGACTTCGACCTGCGGGCCGGCGTGCGCTTTCACGACGGTGAGCGCTTCGACGCCGACGTGGTGGTGCAGTCGTTCGAGGCACATCGTGGGAAGACGCCGTCCGCGGCCACGACCCTCGCACTCTCCACCATCCGTTCCGTGCGGCGCATGTCGCCCTACTGCGTGCGCATCGAGACCCACGCCCCGGACCCGCACCTCTTGCGACGCCTCGCGCTGCTGCACATGTATCCCAAGGGCGTGCTCGCGCAGGGTGGTCGCGCGGCCCTCGATGCGCACCCGGTGGGCACCGGCGCGTATCGCTTCGTGCACCACACCCCGGGCGTCGAGGTGGTCCTCGAACGGAACGTCGACCATTGGGCCAAGCGCGCGACGGTGGACCGCATCGTGCTTCCGATCGCGCCCCGCCATCGCTGGCTTTCGCAGCTGGCCAGCGGCGATCTCGACGTGGCCTTCGGCCTCGACGCCGCCGAGTGCGCCCGGGCGCAGCGACTCCGTGGCGTCCGCGGCGCTTCGCGAGCCGCCGCCATCGCCCACTGGTTCCTGCTCTCCCCGCGCGGACCGCTCGCCGACCTTCGGGTCCGTCGCGCCCTCAATCACGCGGTGGATCGCCGACTGCTGGTGGACGTCGTGGCCCTCGGGCTGGGCTCGCCGCAACACGGCCCCGATGCGTGTGAGCCGGAAGCAGCCGGGGACCTCGACCCCTACCCGTACGATCCGGAGCTCGCGCGGCGCCTGCTGGCGGACGCGGGGTTCGCCGGCGGGCTGACGCTGCGCGGCACCGTGAGTGAACGAAGCGCGGCCTTGTTCTCCTGCGTTCGCGCCATGCTCCGGCG
>JABFRG010000424.1 GCA_013141295.1 Polyangiaceae bacterium | reverse complement strand
GACGTTCGCCGCGTAGTAACCCTCGTTGAAGTGCAGGCGCGCCGCGGGCGGGCCGTCGTCTCGGCCGCCGGCTTCCAAGGCTGCAGCATATGCGGCGTCCACCTCGGCGGGATCGTTCGCCGCCAATCCGAGGTACAGACCGGTCTCACCCGCCCTGCGCCGACGGAGCCAGATGGTGGTGCTGATGGCGCGACCGCTGCCGCCGGAGGAATCAATCAAACCCCATAGGTCGGGCACGGTGTCGGGGCCCGACGCGGCGTCGTAGTTGACGAACGCGCGCCAGCCCATGGGCTGTAGCGCCGCGACGTAGAATGCCAGCGAGCGGACGGGATCGGTTACCGAGATGTAGACGTGGTCGATCATCGAATATCTCTCTTCGTCGGAGGGGGGCGGGCGAGGAGCGCTCGCGTTGCCATCGAGAACATGCCCACCGGCAGGATAGAAGTCGAGTGCATCGACATCACGTGATACGTGCATGGCGTGCATATTTCGGCCATCGACCTGAACCTCGCGGTGGTCCTGCGCGCGCTGCTCGACCAGCGCAGCGTGTCGCGTGCGGCGCGGCAGCTGGGCCTCAGTCAGTCGGCGACGAGCCACGCGCTGGGACGCCTACGCGTGATCTTGAAGGACCCTCTCTTCGTGAGAACCCGAACGGGGATCGTCCCGACGGCGCGCGCTACCGCGATGGCCGACGCCCTGCGCACGTCGCTCGCCGCGCTCGAATCGACGTTCTTCGCGCCAGCTCGGTTCGACCCGACGGCCATCGAACGCACGTTTCGCCTGCGCCCCAGCGACTACGTGGAGAGCCTGCTCCTGCCGCGGCTCCTGGAGCGCTTTGCGGAGGTCGCGCCCAAGGTCGACTTCTCGGCGCGACCGGTGGCCATGGACCCGGCGCTCGCGCTCGAAGCGGGTGAGCTCGACTTGCTCATCCAGCCCACCGGCAACGGCGACGAGACGGAGGCGTTTCACAGCGAGGCGCTCTGGCGAGACGACTTCGTGGCCATCGCGCGCCGTGGGCATCCGCTCACCCGAGGGCGCATGACGCTCGCCCGGTTCGCGAGCGCCAGCCACGCGCTCATCGCGCCCCGCGGGCAGCCGGGTGGCGGCAAGATCGACGAGCTGCTGGAGCAGCGGGGGATGCGGAGGCGCATTGCGTTTGCAACGCCGAGCTTTCTCGCGGGCCCGCAGGTGGTGGCCGCGACCGATCTCGTCATGCTCGTCCCGGCTCGCATCGCAGCCCTCATGCAAGGGCAGCTCCCGCTCACGGTGCTCGAGCTCCCGTTCGAGCTTCCTGGATTCCAGATGGCCATGTTCTGGCACGATCGCCACGAGTCGGATCCGGCGCACGCGTTCATTCGCCGCGAGATCGCGCGCGTCGGGGCCGGCCTGCCCAGCGTCCCAGGCCCCGCGTCGCGCAGGAAGCGGAGTTCGGCTCGCGCTCGGTGACCGGCGCGCGGCGGGAGCACAAAAAGCGACCGCCGCGGAATCCGGGGGGGCAGACTCTCGCGGCGATCGGCACGGGACTTTCGCCCCGCACTGCGATCAACCTAGCGGCGGTTCGCCGTGCACGCAAGCGTGCTTTTTCGGCAATCGACGTGTCGCGAATTGCCCCGGCAGATCCCTCACATTTCGCCGCGGAAGAGCGCCAGGAGGCCGTTGGGGGCGCGGTCGCCGAAGCAGAGCTCGTGGGTCTTGGCGGCTTCGACCCCGGCTTTGGCGCTCCGCTCGAACATCGCGTCCTCGTATTCGGCGACCGCGGCGTCGAGATCGCCAGGGTGGGCGACGATGGCCTTGGCGAGCTCCGCGCCGTCGTACATGGCCAGGTTGGCGCCCTCGCCGTCGGGGGGCGCCAGGTGCGCAGCGTCGCCGATGAGGGTGACGCCCGGCATGCGATTCCAGCGATGTCCGATGGGGAGCGCGTGGAGCGCGCGGGGAACCGGCGCCGTGTCCCCGTTGGCGAGGAGCGCCACCAGCTCCGGCGCCCAGCCTTCGAGCTCGGCGGCGACGCGCGCTTTGGCCGCTTCGGGGTCGGCGAAATCGATGGAGTCGAGCCACGCGCGCGGGCGCGAGAGGGCAACGTAGGTGTGGAGGTTTCCGTCGGTCTCCCGGTGGGTGATGATGCCTTTGCCGGGGGTGAGGGCATAGAGCGCGCCGCCGCCGACCACCTTTGCGCTCTCCGGATGCCGCGCGTCGGCGTCGAGCAGGTACGTCTCCACGTACGACATACCGACGTACGCGGGCTTCACGTCGGTGACCAGCGGGCGGACCTTCGACCAGGCCCCGTCGGCCCCCACCACCAGGCTCGTGGTCACCGCGGTGCCGTCCGCAAAGGTGAGCTCGTGCCGGCCTTGTCCGAGGGCGCGAAGCGAATGCGCCTTGTGGCCCCACTGCACGGTGCCTTCGGGCAGCGACGCGAGGAGGATGCGGCGCAGATCGCCGCGGTGCACCTCCGGGCGCGCGCGGCTGCCATCGTCGGGCTGATCGAGGAGCACCGTGCCGTCCCGGCCGAGCACCCGGGAAGCCTCGCCGCCCTGGTGGATGATGCCGAGGAACGCATCGAACAGTCCCGCCGCCTCGAGGGCGCGCTGGCCGTTGTAGTCGTGAATGTCGAGCATGCCGCCCTGCGTGCGCGAGTTTGCCGAGGGTTCCGCCTCGTACACGGTGGCGGCGATGCCGTGGAGGTGCAGAACGCGCGCGAGCGTCAGGCCGCCTAAGCCGGCGCCGATGATGGTGATGGGGGTCATGGAATCCCTTCTGGAACGTCGTTCCAGTAACCATATTGGAACGCCGTTCCAGTCGTGTCAAGATGGGGCCATGGCGAAAGCGAAAGCAGCGGCGGAGCGACGCGAAGACGCCCTCTCCCACGACCGCATCGTCGAAGCAGCCATCGAGCTGCTCGACGCCGAGGGCGAAACCGGGCTCACCTTTCGCGCGCTCGCCGAGAGGCTGGCCACCGGCGCTGGCGCCATCTACTGGCACGTGGCCAACAAGGGGGAGCTGCTCGCAGCCGCCAGCGACGCCATCATCGGTCGCGCCATGGCCGGCGTCGCCACCCACGCGTCGCCGCAGAAGACCATCCGAGGCATCGCGCTCGGCGTGTTCGACGCCCTCGACGCGCATCCCTGGGCCGGGGCGCTGCTGTCGCGGGGGCCGTGGCAAACCGGGATGCTGCAGGTGCTCGAGCGCATCGGGCGCCAGCTCCAGGCGCTGGGCGTTCCCGAGCGGGCGCAGTTCACCGCCGCGTCCACGCTCGTGAGCTACATCTTCGGCGAGAGCGATCAGAACGCCACCAACGGAAGCTCGCATTCGCGCACCGCGAGCCGCGACGAATTTCTCGGGGTGCTCGCGGCGCGCTGGGAGGCGCTCGATGCGCGCGAGTTCCCCTTCCTGCGCAGCATCGCGCCGCGCCTTCGCCACCACGACGATCGCGCCGAGTTCCTGGCGGGCGTCGACATCATCCTCGCCGGCCTCGCCGCATCGCCGCGAAAGCCTCGCAGCCACTGACAATCCGCACGGAGCCCCGGTGCCGAGCCCTTCCGCCGTTACCGCGAAGTGACAAAGGGGGTCCCTCGCTTCGCAGGCCGCGGTCACCCCGAAGCGCAGCGAGGGAGGGCTTGCGACGAAGTGACAGAGGGGGTCCCTCACTCCGTTCGGGATGACTCTTTGTTTCTTCGAGATACTTGCGCGCCCCCGCGCGTGAAGGCCCCGTGTTTCTTCGAGATAGTGGCGCGCTCTGCGGGTGAAGGCGCGGGATGGCAGGTTTCTTCGGCGATCGACGGCGCGCGTGGAACAAAGTCCCCCGCGGTGGCGTCCTCACAGGAATGCGAAGTGAAGCGGAAGCGGGTCCCATCTTGGGGGAGAAGCCACCGGGCGCGGGCGATGTCGGCTTTCCGGCGCTCC
>JABFRG010000595.1 GCA_013141295.1 Polyangiaceae bacterium | reverse complement strand
GTCGCGCCAAACGCCACGGCCGCGCCACTCCGTCCGCTGGGCCGCGCGCTGGGCGCCGCACGCACGCTGGCCTTGCGCGGCGTGAGGTGGATGGCCACCGGCGCCGCGACCGAAGGCAAGTCGTCGAAGATGGCGAAGCCGGGCAAGAGGGTATTCTTGTTGGTGACCGGCGTCCCACCCATCTCGCGGAAGGCTTCACCGAGTCGCCGAACGATATCTTCCACCTCGCCGAACTCGGGACCGTGCCGGTGCTCCTTGAGAAACGCCACCGCCCAGCGCAGCTTGTCGAGCGACTCGAGCAGCAGGTTCACCATGCGAAGGTCGAATTCCACACCGGCGTCGCGCGGAAGGCTAACCAGGTCTTCGCAGGCGTGCGCCACCTTCTCGATGGCCAGGAGCTCGAGGAAGGCGGCATTGCCTTTCAGCGTGTGCATTCCTCGATACAGGCGGTTGATCTCCGCAGCATTGGCCGGATCGCCCTCCAGCGTGAGGAGGCTTTCCTCGATATCGCGGATTGCCTCCGCCGCATCGGCCAGGAAGAATCCCAGGTTCTCGTCGTCCTCGCGGGTCATGATGGTGCTCAGCTCGATGGTCGAAGGTGGGAGCTCAGAACCCGTCGAAACCGCGTTCGTCGCGATCGAGAGGCAGGAGCGCACGGGCGGAGGCGCCGTTCGACTTGCCATTGGTGGACGGCGGCGGCGCGGAGGGCGAGACGGGAGCCGGCGCCGGGGTCGACTTCGGAGCCTCGGCGCGTCCGTAGTTCGATTGCATGGCTGCCAGCACCTGCTCGATGAGCTCGGGCGTGAGGGCGATGCGTCCGTTACCGGAGTCGACCGTGGCCTTGGCCGAGTTGATGCGATACTTGTCCATGCGCTCCTTGAGCGCCTTCATTTGCCGGCTGAGCTCGTCGGCCGCGGCGGCGATCTCGGTGCTCTGCTGGCTACCCGCTTGCGCCACGCTCGAAGCCTGACGCATGGATCCGCTCACCGAACCCAGGGCCCGCGACTGCTCGCCGCTGGCCGAGGCGATCTCGCCGGCCAGGTCCACCACCTTGGTGACGTTGCCCACGATCTCGCTGAGCGCCTGCCGGGTGACTTCGGCGATCTTCACGCCCTGGCTCACCTTGGCCGAGGAGTCGGCGATGAGCTCGGCGGTCTCCTTGGCGGCCTTCGCGCTGCGCTCGGCCAGGCTGCGAACCTCCTGGGCGACCACCGCGAAGCCCTTGCCGTGGCGGCCGGCACGAGCCGCTTCCACCGCGGCGTTGAGCGCCAGCAAGTTGGTCTGGAAGGCAATCTCGTCGATGACCTTGATGATGCGGGCAATCTGCTGAGCCGAGCTGTCGATGGCGCTCATGGCACCATTCATCTCCGACATGCGTTGCTCGCCGTCGCGCGCCGCTTGCGCGGTGTGCGTGACCAGCTGGTTGGCCATGGCCGCACTCTCGGCGTTGGCCTTCACGCCGTCGGCAGCCCGGGAGAGGTCGTTGGACGAGCGGTCCACCGTCTGGTTCAGTTGCACCGACGACTCGGACATCATGCCGCTGGTGGCGCGGAGCTGGCTCGAGGCCTGGCCCACCTGGTCGATGGCGGTCTTCACGAAGCGGAACGAGTCGGCCGTCGAGTCGAGGAGGCGATTCATGTGCTCCCCGATGGCGCGCATGAACCCGTCGAAGCGCTGGGTATCGATGCGCTGGGTGAGGTCGCCGTCCACCGCGGCGGAGATGAGCTTCTCCAGGGCGAGCGAGGTCTCCTTCTCGTCGTGGATGTCCTTGAGGGCGCCGGCCACCCGCAGCGGGACGCCGTCTTTGTCGCGCATGGTGGCGCCGGTGGCGCGGAACCAGCGATACTCGCCGGTCTTCATCTGCAGCTGATATTCGACGTCGTACGGCGTCTTCCCGGAGCGATCGGTGAGGTGCTTGGCGAAAGCCTCGAGCACCCAGGTCTTGTCGTTCGCATGGAGCCGCGACGACCAGCTATCGAGGACGTTGGGAAAGTCCGATTCGTCCTTGAAGCCCAGCATGGCGCGGAACTGATCCGACCACCAGAACTCGTTCTTGGGGTTCACCGGGTCGCCGGCGATGACCGACATATCCCAGAGGCCCACGCTCGAGGCCTGGTTGATGAGCTCGAAGCGCGTCATGGCCGCGCCGAGCGAGAGCGAGGTCTTCTTCTCCTCGTGAATGTCCTTGAGCGCACCGGCCACCCGCAAGGGCACCCCGGCTGCGTCGCGCATGGTGGCGCCGGTGGCGCGGAACCAGCGGTACTCACCGCTCTTCATCTGGAGCTGGTATTCGACGTCGTACGGCGTCTTGCCCGAGCGATCGGTGAGATGCTTGGCGAAGGCGTCGAGCACCCAGTCCTTGTCGGTCGCGTGGAGGCGAGAAGACCAGCTATCCAGCACGTTGGGAAAGTCCGATTCGTCTTTGAAGCCCAACATGGCGCGGAATTGATCCGACCACCAGAACTCGTTCTTGGGATTCACCGGGTCGCCGGCGATGACCGACATATCCCAGAGGCCCACGCTCGAAGCTTGGTTGATGAGCTCGAAGCGGGTCATGGCGGCCCCGAGCGAGAGCGAGGTCTTCTTCTCCTCGTCGATATCCTTCAGGGCGCCGGCCACCCGCAACGGCACGCCGGCGGCGTCGCGCATGGTGGCGCCGGTGGCGCGAAACCAGCGATACTCACCGCTCTTCATCTGCAGCTGGTACTCGACGTCGTACGGGGTCTTCCCGGAGCGGTCGGTGAGGTGCTTGGCGAAGGCCGCCAGCACCCACTCGGAGTCCCGCGAATGCAATCGCGAAGACCAGCTCTCGAGGACGTTGGGAAAGTCGGATTCGTCCTTGAAGCCCAGCATGGTTCGGAATTGGTCCGACCACCAGAACTCGTTCTTGGGATTCACGGGGTCGCCGGCGATGACCGTCATGTCCCACAGGCCCACACCGGAAGCCTGGTTGATGAGCCCGAAGCGGGTCAATGCGTCGCCCAGCGAGAGCGAGGTCTTCTTCTCCTCGTGGATGTCCTTGAGCGCGCCGGCTACCCGCAGGGGCACCCCGGTGGCGTCGCGCATGGTGGCGCCGGTGGCGCGGAACCAGCGATACTCACCATTCTTCATTTGAAGCTGATATTCGACGTCGTAGGGCGTCTTCCCGGTGCGGTCGGTGAGGTGCTTGGCGAAGGCCGCCAGCACCCACTCGGAATCCCGCGGATGCAATCGCGAGGACCAGCTCTCGAGGACGTTGGGGAAGTCCGATTCGTCCTTGAAGCCCAGCATGGTTCGGAATTGATCCGACCACCAGAACTCGTTCTTGGGATTCACCGGATCGCCGGCGATGACCGTCATGTCCCACAGGCCCACGCCGGAAGCCTGGTTGATGAGCTCGAAGCGCGTCATGGCGTCACCCAGAGAAAGCGACGTCTTCTTCTCCTCGTGGATGTCCTTGATGGACCCCGCCATGCGCAGCGGCGTGCCGTCGGGGGCCCGGTGCACCGAAGCGTTGCCGTGGAACCAGCGGTACTCGCCGCCCTTGGTCCGCATACGGTACTGGCAGTCGTACGGCGTCTTGCCGGTGGGGTCCCCGAGGAGCGCCGCGAAGCCGCTATTCACCCGTTCGGCGTCGTCCGGGTGGGTAATGTCCGTGGCGCTGGAGAGCGTATTGGGGAAGTCGGTTTCGTCTTTGAAGCCGAGCATGCTGCGAAACTGATCGGACCACCAGAACTGGTTCTTGGGGCTGCCCGGGTCGCCGTCGGCGATGGTCATGTCCCAGAGGCCGACGCCGGAAGCGCGGCTCACCAGATCGAAGCGAACGAGCGCTTCCTCGGTCTTGGCCCGGTCGGCGCGCGCTTTCGCGGCTGGCGCACGGGCAGCGCGGGGCTTCGGCGCGGGAGCGGCACGGCGCGGCGA